>CAYMUZ010000057.1:0-6932 GCA_964393875.1 uncultured bacterium
GCCCGAACGAGTCATCGGAAGAGTCATTCGGGTCGGGCGCCTAGATCTAACACGGCCTTGGTGGCGATTCTTGGGAAAGGTCACGGCCCTTGCTTCTTATTTCCAAGGGTGGCTTTATGCGCGGTTGAAAATTGGAGTCAAGAGCACTAAGGCATTCATTCATTATCGATTTTTGAAAAACCCCAAAAGCTTTTTCGATCGCGCTGTCCGTGGTTACGACTCATTCGAATGTCTATCAGGACAGCCTGGCAAAACCCAAGGAAATAGCAAAATACATAAAAGTCGGTTGAGGCGTGATGACAAGCTGTGAAAAATCCGCATCCCGCCAAATTGCAGCGCTTTTAGCAAAAACAGCGCGCGGGTATACGATTGAATATGGACCGGAAGACAGCCACCGCATGCCGGCTCTTTTGGAAAGGCTGTAAAATCAAAGACCATTCATTTAGACAAGACCTCAGAGTTCTCCGAAAATTTTTTAAGTTAACGCACGTAAATTTCCTTGCGACCGCTGGCTCTATCGTCCTTGCTCTCATGGCCACCGGCTTGGAAGGCCTTACTTATGCCTTACTGATCCCGACCATCCATGCGCTTCTTGGAAACAATGCGGAATTTATCCGCGAGACGCCGTATGTCCGGCCCCTTATGAACTGGATTCCTGCGCAAGTCCGCTTTTCAGACACACGCCTGCTTTTCTCTCTGATCAGCTTTATCTGTATCGCGAACCTTCTAAAAAATGTTGTCCGTGTTTTTTTTGAAAGGATCGGCATGGTCCAGACTCAGCAGGTTGCAACCCGCTTGAGAGCGCTTATTTATGCGCGTTTTCTGAGTTTTGGGAAATATTTTTTCGACCAACGGACTTTGGGAGGGCTCCAGAATATTCTCATGAGTCATCCCCGGAAAATCGCCCAGGGCTTGAAAGTGCTCCAGCAGGCATTTTATTCAACCGTGATGCTGGCGGTCAGCTTCATGATCATGTTTCATATTTCTTGGCAACTGACTCTGGTCACGATTATTTTCTGGCCGATTTTAAACTTTGCTGTCGGCGGCATCATACGTCAAATCCGCAGGTCTTCGGTTTCGTTTGCTCAAGCCAACTCGGAACTTGCAAAAAAAATCCATAACGCTTTGATTTGTATGCTGATGATCAAGGCTTGTTCCAGCGAGGACACAGAGAAAGAACGGCTTATGAAACCGAGCGAATCCGTAGAAAAGGCCGCCGTCGCAACGGCCTGGAGACAGTTTCTTATTACCCCGATCCAGGAAACAGCGGGAATGGGGATGATTTTTATTTTAATTGGACTCATGGCTTACAGGGGGATTGATGAAAAGTCCGGACACGTTGCCGCCTACCTTGTTTTTTTTATTATTCTAAGACGCTCGACACCTATGTTCGCAGCTTTCTCAGGTCTGGCGGCATCCTTGGCATCAATCGGCGGATCGCTAGGAGAGCTTGATGAATTATTTTCAGACGAGAATAAGTTTTATGTGGCTGACGGCGGCGCAGAATTTCCGGGATTGAAAAATAAAATCCGCATTGATCATCTGAATTTTGGATACGCTGGACATGCGTCTCTTTTGAAAGACGTTTCGTTTGCAGTGCCAAAAGGAAAGATGACGGCCCTTGTCGGGCCCACGGGCGCCGGCAAGACAACGCTGATACACCTTCTCATGCGTTTTTATGAGTGTCCGGCAGACACGCTTTTTGTCGATGAGCGCGACCTGAGGGATTTCAGCCTGCGGTCATTTCATCAACACGCGGCTTTCATCGGTCAAGAGCCGCTGCTTTTTAACGAAACAATCCGTTTTAATCTGAATTATGGCCTGGAGAGGGAGGCTTCTGCAGAAGCCATTGCGGATGCGTTAAAACAGGCACGGTTATATGATTTCACAATGGGCCTTACTCAGGGGTTAGAAACCGCCGTGGGGGACCGCGGGATCCGGCTTTCAGGAGGTGAGAAGCAGCGGCTCTCCATTGCACGCGCTCTTTTAAGACAGGCGGAGATCCTTATTCTAGATGAAGCGACCAGTGCCCTCGATGGCGAAACAGAGCGCTTGATTCACGACGCGCTTGCAGAAGCCGTTAAGGGAAGAACCACGCTTGTTGTTGCGCACCGGTTTTCAACCATACGGCATGCCGACCAGATTGTTGTGATGAACGAAGGCCGTGTCGTTGAAACAGGAACCTTGAAAGAACTGCTTGAGAGCAAAGGCCTATTTTCAAAACTATGGGAAGCCCAGCGGTTCTATTGATTATGATTACATCCCTTTTATTTTTTCCTGAAAAAGACATCGTCGAGCGGCCTGAAGATTATGGGCTGACAGCGGAAGACGTTTTTCCGGTTACGGACGACGGTGTCAAACTGCATGGCTGGTATTTCCAGGCGCGTGAGGCCAAGGCAGCACTGTTGTTTTTTCATGGTAACGCCGGCAACATTTCAGGGCGTATCCATAAAGCCAAAGGCTGGGTGGAGCGCGGTGTCTCTGTTTTGCTTTTGGACTACCGGAGCTATGGATTAAGCGATGGGCAAATTCAGACAGGCGAGGATATTGTGGTGGATGCCAAGGCCGGCTTGAATGAACTGATGGGGGTAAAGAAGTGGGCGAGTGAAAAAATTATATTTTATGGCGAATCGCTCGGCAGTTATCCGGCAACGCGCTTAGCCGTTGATTACAAAGCGGCCGGTCTTATTCTTGAGGCGCCTTTTACCGCGTTTACCGATCTGGCGGCCATCCATTATCCCGCTTTGCCAAAATTTATGGTCGAAGCGATGCTTAAGGAGTTTCGTTTTGATAATTTGAGCCTGATTCCAAAAATTCAAACGCCGTTTTTTATCATGCACGGTACTGCGGATGCGACCTGCCCCTATGAAATGGGAAAGAAACTATTCGAAGCAGCACCTGAACACAAATTCTTTTTCAGTGTGCCCGATGCCGGGCACAATAATTTGCCGGAGTCTGCGGGAGCGGCTTATTGGGAAGAACCGAATGAATTTTTGAAAAAACTTAACGATTGGTTTTAATGACCCGAAGAATGTTTTTGTGAATCAGGCCATTGGAGGCGACGATGGAGGGTTCGGTGAGGGGGGCGCGCTTGCCGGAGTAGTCAGTAACTTTGCCGCCAGCTTCTTCAAGAATAAGTACTCCCGCCGCTTTGTCCCACGGATTTAAAACAGCTTCCCAGTAGCCGTCAAAACGTCCGCAAGCTACGTAGCAGAGGTCGAGCGCGGCCGAGCCGAGGCGGCGGATTTCCTGAGCTTTCATCAAGAAAGCTCTGAAGACGCGCAGGTATTTGTCTGGGTCTTTACGGCGGTCATAGGGAAACCCGGTTGCAAGCAGGGCGTCGTTCAATTTGTTTGTTTTGGAAACGGCAATTTTTTTGCCGTTCAAAAAAGCACCTCTGTCGAGCTCGGCAAAAAAAAGCTCATCCCGCATGGGGTCATAGACTCCGCCGAGTTTGACTATCCCGTGGTCTTCATAGGCAATGGAGACACTGCAGATCGGCAGGCTGTGTGCGAAATTGGTGGTGCCGTCGATGGGGTCAATGATCCAGCGGTGGGGCGCAGTGCCGCCCTGCCCGCCTTTTGTGTGGCGGGTGCTGCCAGATTCCTCCGCCAGAAAGGCATGATCCGGAAAGGTTCGGCGAATTGTCTGGATGATCAGGCGTTCAGCGGCACGGTCAGTTTCGGTGACAAGATCGACAGCGCCTTTTTTGGTAATGCGTTTTTTGCGAGAAATGGCGTTGCGGATAAGAGTTCCGGCACCGTTGAATGCTTGGAACAGGGCTCTTTTCAATTTGGGGTTATTCATATAAAATGGCATGAACTGCTATTATGGATTTCAGATTTCATTAGTCAAGTTGTAAAGGAGCATCCAAATGGGCAAATACAAAGTGACGTTGATTCCGGGCGATGGCATCGGTCCCGAGCTGGCGGAGGTGGCTAAAAAATGCATCGATGCCACGGGCGTGTCGATCGATTGGGATATTCAAAGCGCGGGTGTCGATGTCATGGCCGTAGAAGGCACGCCGCTGCCGGATCGCGTGCTTGAATCAATCCGTAAAAACACAGTGGCGATCAAATCGCCCATTACCACGCCGGTGGGCACGGGTTTTCGATCGGTGAATGTGGCCTTGCGCAAAGAGCTTGATCTCTACGCGTGTGTGCGTCCGTGTAAAAGCTACGAGGGAGTGCGTTCGCGCTACAAAAACATCGATCTTGTGATCGTGCGTGAAAATACCGAAGACCTCTATGCCGGTATTGAATTCCAAAAGGGCACCAAAGAGGGCGGTGAGATGATTGATTTTATCAATAAGTACTCGCCTAAGAAAATCCGCCAGGATTCCGGCATCAGCATTAAACCGATTTCTGTGTTTGGGGCGGAACGGATTGTGCGCTATGCCTTCGAGTATGCGCGCAAATACAAACGCAAAAAAGTGACAGCCGTTCATAAAGCCAATATCATGAAATTCACCGACGGGCTTTTTTTGGAAGTCGCGCGTGATGTGGCCAAGAAATATCCTGACATTGAATTTGAAGACCGCATTGTCGACAACATGTGCATGCAATTGGTGCAGATGCCTGAATGTTATGACGTGCTGGTACTGCCCAATCTTTACGGAGACATTCTTTCGGATCTTTGCGCGGGCCTTATCGGCGGCCTTGGAGTTGCTCCCGGTGCCAACATTGGTGAAAAAGGCGCGCTGTTTGAAGCCACACATGGTTCTGCCCCAAAATATAAGGGCCTTAATAAGGTCAATCCGACCGCGCTTATTCTCTCGGGCGTGCTGATGCTGGATTATTTGGGCGAAAAGGAGGCTTCGGTTCGTTTGGAGCGGGCCGTTGCGGATGTGATTCGCGAAGGCAGATCGGTGACCTATGACATGAAGCAGGATAAAAATGATCCCACCGCGGTTGGGACCAAAGAAATGGGCGATGCGATTATTGCCAGAATGACACAGCGCTAAGGGCGCTGAGTACATGACAGTATCGGTTTCCACACCGATGCCAGAATGACGAAACGGGGGAATTATGGCGAATCCAAAAGTAACGGTGGTTGGGGCGGGGTTTGTAGGTGCCACCACGGCGCAGAGACTGGTTGAGAAAGACATCGCTGACGTGGTCTTGATCGACGTGGTTGAGGGGTTGCCGCAGGGCAAAGCGCTCGACATGATGGAGTCGGCTCCGGTGGAGGGGTTTCGCACGCGCGTGTTCGGTACGAACGATTATGCGGATACCAAAGATTCGGATGTGATTGTGATTACCGCGGGGTTGGCGCGCAAGCCCGGTATGAGCCGCGATGATCTTTTGGCAAAAAATGCCGAAATTGTGGGGGGCATTGTCGATCGTTGCGCTGAAGAATCACCGCGAGCGGTGATTATCGTGGTTACAAATCCTCTCGATGCCATGACGTACCTGGCATGGAAGAGATCAGGTTTTCCGGCCAACCGCGTTTTTGGCATGGCGGGTGTGCTGGATTCTTCGCGCTACGGTTATTTTCTTTCAGAGGAACTCTTATGCCCTCCGGGCGACGTGGATGCCATTGTGTTTGGTGGGCATGGGGACGACATGGTGCCGGTACCGCAATTTACAAAGGTCAAAGGCAAGCCGGTCACCGAGCTGCTGCCGGCGGATGTGATTGAAAAAATCAACCAGCGTACGCGTGACGGGGGGGCTGAAATTGTGGCCCTGCTTAAAACCGGGAGCGCTTATTACGCGCCATCGGCCTCGGCGGTTAAAATGGTTAAATCGGTGGTGCAGAATGCGGGCGAGGTCATGCCCTGCTGTGTGTATCTGACGGGCCAATATGGTTTGAGAGATGTTTATTGCGGCGTGCCGGCGCGCCTTGGGCGTGAGGGCGTGCTTGAAATCCCCGAGTGGCCGCTTACCGAGAAGCAGCGAATAGAATTGGCCGCGTCTGCGGTGCACGTGCAGGAAAATTGTTCAAAGCTAAAATTATAAATGAATTCCTTCAATAGCTGCGGTACTCTCCAAGTCGGCGCCACTTCCTACACGATCTTCCGCCTTGAGGCTCTTAAAAAAGCGGGTTTTTCGGTTGATAAACTACCCTTCTCTATTCGCATTCTTCTCGAGAATTTACTGCGGACAGAAGACGATAAGAGCGTCACCCGCAGAGATATCGAAACACTCGCCTCTTGGAACCCAGCCAAAAAATCAGAGAATGAAATTGCATTTACGCCTGCGCGCGTACTTTTACAGGATTTTACGGGTGTGCCCGTGGTGGTGGACTTGGCGGCCATGCGCGATGCCATGGTGAAAATGGGCGGGGATGCACGCAAAATTAATCCGCTGGAAGCGGTTGATCTGGTGATCGATCATTCGGTGCAGGTGGACAGCTTTGGAACCCCTGAAGCTTTTCGTCAGAATGTGGAAATTGAATTTCAACGGAATGCCGAACGCTACCGTTTTTTAAAATGGGGACAGCAGGCTCTGAATAATTTTCGCGCTGTGCCTCCGGGCACGGGTATTGTCCACCAGGTGAATCTCGAGTATCTGGCTTATGTGGTCATGTCTAAATCAGGGGTGGCTTACCCCGATACCGTGGTGGGCACAGACTCTCACACCACCATGATCAACGGACTTGGCGTGTTGGGCTGGGGCGTGGGTGGCATTGAAGCGGAGGCCGCAATGCTGGGCCAGCCGGTTTCCATGCTCATTCCTGAGGTGGTCGGATTTAAACTTAAGGGCCGGCTCAGCGCAGGTGTGACGGCGACGGATCTTGTGTTGACCGTCACCCAAATGCTGCGTGAAAAAGGCGTGGTCGGAAAGTTTGTGGAATTTTTTGGTCCAGGGCTTGACGCGTTGTCTCTTGCCGATCGCGCGACGATTGCTAATATGGCGCCAGAGTATGGCGCCACCATGGTATTTTTCACTGTAGATGATGAAACACTGCGTTATCTTCGCCTTTCCGGTCGT
>CAYMUZ010000058.1:0-19128 GCA_964393875.1 uncultured bacterium
GGGACTGGCGCTGTTTTACTTTCTTGCGCTGAGTCTTACCGCCCTTGATCAACTTTCGAAATACTGGATTTTGAATACTCTTGTTTCTGAGGAGAGTCGTACCCTCCTACCCGGTATTTTCTACCTGACACTTGTTAAGAACCACGGAATCGCCTTTGGTCTTTTCGACCGATTCAAAGGCCTGCTTTTTGTTGTGATTTCGATCAGCATCGGGATGTTAGCGGTGTGGGGGCGGCGTGTCTGGCTTGTGCCGTCTCGAGCCAAAAGTCTTAGGGGGCAATGCTGCCAGGCCGACAGGCTGGCGGTGGCTTTGATTTTGGGCGGAGCGTTGGGCAACTGGATCGACCGTGTGCGTTTTGGGGCTGTGATTGATTTCTTGGATTTTAGGGTGTGGCCCGTATTTAATTTGGCGGATTCGGCGATTACGATAGGCGTCCTTCTCTATTTTTTACATTATTTCAGAAACAATTCAGAAAACCCACAGGCCAAAGCCTGATGCTGCCTGTCCTTTTTTCGATAGGGCCTTTTAGAATCTACACCTACGGGACTCTCATCGCCCTTGGAGTTTGGCTTGCAATCCAGGGCATGAAAAGATACGCCCGGACCACGGGCTTTCTTAAAGACGATCAAGTCTACGACATGGTTTTTACGCTGCTGGCCGCCAGCTTTTTTGGGGCACGGCTTTTCTACGTTGCGCAGCATGCAGACTGGTATAGTGCACACCCGCTCGAAATCCCTGCCGTTTGGCAAGGGGGGCTGATTTTCTACGGCGGGTATCCGGCGGGAGTGGCGGCGCTTGTCATGTATTTCAAGAAACAGAAAATTGATGTTCGGGACGGATTTGATTTTATGGGCCCGTTCGTTGCGCTTGTCCATGCCTTCGGGCGCATCGGCTGTTTTTTGAATGGGTGTTGTTTCGGAGGCCCCTGCGCTTTTCCCTGGGCCATCCGTTTTCCAGATTCCAACGGTCCCGTACACCCGGCCCAGCTTTACGAAGCCGTTTTTGATTTTGCGTTGTTTGGATTTCTCGTCAAGTTATTGAAAAAGCATCCGCCCAGAGGTGTTGTCACGGCGGCCTATTTTTTTCTGTATGCCACCGGGCGTTTTTTTGTGGAATTCTTAAGAGAAGACAACCCAGGTTGGCTGCTGACCTGGAATCAGTGGATTAGCCTGGGGATTATGCTGGGGGCCGGTATTTTTTATACCCAATGCCGCACCCCCTTGCGGCAGAAAATGAGGTTTATGTCATGAGACGCCAGGAGATTGTGGCTGAGCCCCGAGTACGTGGGGCGCGGCTGGATGTTTATCTGGTGGGGCGCACAGAAATAAATCTTTCGCGTAGCCATCTCAAAAAACTGATTGAGGCTGGGGCGGTCAAGGTGAACGGGCGCATCGTATCGGCGCACTATGCCGTAAAATCAGGTGACAAAATTAATGTGGAATGGATGGATCTTGCGCCTGAAGACAACCGGCCCGAAGACATCCCGCTCGATATTGTGTACGAAGACGAAGATATTCTTGCGGTGAATAAACCGGTGGGGATGGTCGTTCATCCGGCCAACGGGAATCGATTTCACACCCTGGTAAACGCACTTCTTTTTCACACACAGAATTTATCGGAAGCGGGGGGCAGTGAGCGGCCCGGCATTGTGCACCGGCTTGATAAAGACACTTCCGGTGTTTTGATTGTAGCCAAGAACAATGCGGCTCACCGCCATTTGGCGTGCCAGTTTAGAGATCATACCATTGGCCGAATCTATCTCGCCGTAGTTCGCGGAGTGGTTCAGCATGACGAAGGGTTTTGCGAAGAGCCCGTGGGCCGCGCGTTTATCAACAAAAAGAAAATCATGATCAAGCCGGCCGGCGGCAAGGAAGCGGCCACTGATTTTCGGGTGCTCAAGAGATTTAAACAGGCGACCTTGCTTGAGGTGGCGCCGCGAACAGGGCGGACCCACCAAATACGCGTCCATATGAGGCATATCGGTCATCCGGTTCTTGGGGATTCCCTCTACGGAGTCTCATCCCCGCTGATTGGCCGGCAGGCCTTGCACGCGTTGCAGCTGACCATCCGCCATCCAAAAACAGAGCAGGAGATGACTTTTAAAAGTCCTCTGCCCAGCGACATGGAACGCTTACTCGAAGAACTTGAATCACAGCCTTGAGTGGCCTATAATGCCGTATCTTCTTGTAAGGCAAGAAGTTGCCAGCAAGCTGGAGGCCCCTTCGGTGAGTACTTTTCAGCACGTTAAAGCCCGCACCTGTGTTTTTCTTGAGATGATCAAGATTGAGCACTCCCTTTTTGCTCTGCCGTTTGCCTACCTCGGTCTTTTTCTCGCAGCCAAAGGATTTCCAGGTTTCCGTGTTTTTGGCTGGGTGACTCTTGCGATGGTGAGTTTTAGGACTTTTGCCATGGCGTTCAACCGTCTGGCGGATCAGGGCATTGATGCGCGTAATCCGCGCACTCAAGATCGCGCCCTGCCGGCCGGAAAACTTCACCGCTCGTTTGTGCGGGGTGCCGTGTTTTTCTCGCTCGCCATTTTTTTAGGGAGTACGTCGAGGCTTCCCTCGATTTGCCTGCGATTGGCCTGGGTTCCCGTGATTCTTGCCGTGGTTTACTCTTACGCAAAACGTTTTACGTGGATGTCCCATGGAATTTTGGGTCTCGTCCTTGGCCTTGCCCCGTATGGCGCATGGTTGGCCGCAGGCGGCGGATTTTCATGGATTCCAGCGCTTTGGATGGCCGGCGTGACGGCGTGGGTCGCAGGATTTGATGTCCTCTATGCGCTGCAGGATCGTGAGTTTGATTCTGCGGCCGGACTTTTTTCAATTCCCGTGCGGTTTGGCGAGAAGGCCAGTGTTCTTTTTACGTGGGGTTTGCATACGGTGGCTCTGGCGGCATGGTTAGGTGCTGGCTGTCTTGCCGGGCTGGGCAATCTCTATTTTACAGGTCTTTTTTTTGCGGCGCTCTTTCTGTTGAGAGAAAACTGGCTGGTCTATTCCAAAGGACTGCAAAAAATCAATGAAGCTTTTTTTGCGCTGAATGCCATTATTTCAGCGGCACTTTTTCTAGCGGTTTGCGCTGACCTGGCGTGCAAGGGAGCGGGATGAAACCCTGGATTGTTGCGATGACCGGTGCGAGCGGAGCGGTGTATGGTGTGACGCTCGTGCAAAAGCTCACTGAGAGCGGGCAGCGTGTGGTCCTTTTGATCTCTGAACCGGCGCGGCTCGTGATTCGCGAGGAGCTGGGTGTCCAGCCGGCGTCGTTTATTCAGGCGGAAGCGCTTGAGGCCGTCTTTGGTCCGTCGATTCGCGGGAAGGTCGAAATTTATTCGCCCCGTGATTTTACAGCCGCGGTCGCGAGCGGTTCCTACCCGACCGAGGGGATGGTCATTGCCCCTTGCAGCATGGGCACTTTGGGTGCCGTGGCTTCCGGCCTGAGCCAAAACCTGATTCATCGCGCCGCCGATTGCATCTTAAAAGAGGGGCGCCGGCTTGTTTTGGTGCCCCGGGAAACACCGCTAAGCGCCATTCATCTCGAAAACATGCTGAAACTTTCACGGCTTGGGGTACGCATGGTGCCGGCCATGCCTGGGTTCTATTCTGGGGTTCAGAATTTAAACGATTTGGTTGATTTTATGGTGGGTAAAATTCTTGACCAGATGGATGTTGTCCACACCCTTTACCCGCGTTGGACCGGCCCTGTTTCTTTACCCGCCGGGACGGCTTTTTCTGCCGCGAAGGGCCCCGAGGGGAATCGATGAAAGACACCGCTAAAGCCACTCTTAAAATTGGGCGTATTCGCTACATCAATACCCTGCCCTTTTTCCATCAGCTCTCGGGAGAGTCTTCGACGGCGGTGAGTTATTATGAATCTTATCCGGCCCGCGTGAATCTCGCTCTGCGCAAGGGGAAGATCGATATTGCCCCCATTTCTTCGCTGGAATACCTTAACCACCACGAGAGATATTTGCTTTTGCCTGATCTTGCGATTGGGGCCCGCGATTTTTCGGGGAGTGTTATTTTATTTTCACGTGAAAAAATAGAGGGGCTCAATGGCGAAACCATTGCGCTTACCCGTCAAAGTCTGAGCTCGTCCATTCTGCTGCGCATTCTGCTGAAGTTCAAATACAAATACGACAACCGGTTTAAATTATTTACGTCCGGTATCGAAGAGACCCTGAAACGGCACACAGCGGCTCTCGTGATTGGGGATGAGGCGCTGCTCTATAGGCCGAAAGAGTTTGTGTACAAGTATGATCTCAGCGAACTATGGTGGAACTGGACCGAAAAACCTTTTTGTTTCGCGCTTTGGGCTGTGCGGCGGGAATGTGCAAAAGCACATCCTGAATCGGTCCGGCAGTTTTATTGGAATTTAAAAGAAAATGTCGAGAAAAATCTTCTCGACATTGAGTCTTTAATCAAAGAAAGCCTTTCCCTTTCGTTTGTCGATGCTGATTTTTCAAAAATTTTTGGGTATCTTTTTAATTTGCACTACGGTCTCGATGCTCCCATGAAAGAGGGGCTCGAACTATTTTACCGTCTGGCGGGGCGGCTTCAATTTTCACCGCGTATCAAAGCCCCTGAGTTTTTCGACGTTTCTTAGGTGAGAGGACTCAAAATGGATCTCTACGATAGAATTTTAAATAAACGGCTCGAGGGCGAGCGCTTAACGCTGGAAGACGGCATTTTGCTTTACTCCTGTGACCTCCTGCGGCTTGGGCGTGCGGCCAACGCGGTGGCGGCTAAACAGCGGGTGGATGGCACCGTGACATTTATTGTAGACCGCAATATCAGCTATACCAATGCATGCATTGTGGATTGTGATTTTTGTGCGTTCTACCGCAAACCCGGCGACAAAGAAGCCTATACGCTCAGCTACGAGCAGATTTTTTCAAAAATTCAGGAGCTTGTCGATTTGGGCGGTACCCAGGTGCTGATTCAAGGCGGCGTCAATCCGGAGCTGCCTTTGGAGTATTACCTCGATTTAATTCGCGCGATCCGTCAGCGCTTTCCCACCGTGCATATCCATTCTTTTTCAGTCGTTGAATTTGACATGATTGCAAAAAAATTTCGGTTACCTTTGGCGGAAGTTTTCCGTCTTTTCAAAGAGGCGGGTCTTAATTCTTTACCCGGCGGCGGCGCTGAAATTTTGGTTGAACGTGTCCGCAAAATCATCAGTCCCAAGAAAGCCAGCTCAGACCGGTGGATTGAGGTCATGCGCACCGCGCATCAAGCGGGGCTGCGATCGACGGCAACCATGGTGATCGGTCATGTCGAAACCATTGAAGAAAGAATTATTCACATGGTGAAAATCCGTGAATTGCAGGATGAAACCGGTGGTTTTCGCGCCTTTATCCCCTGGACCATGTCGCCGCAGGGCACCCCGCGTATGCAGCATCTCAAGCAAGCCGGGGGGGAAGATTATTTGAAAACGGTGGCGATTTCGCGGTTGATGTTCGATAACATCGAGCACATTCAAAGCGGCTGGCTGACCGAAGGGCTGAAGCTTGGGCAGGTTGCGCTTGGTTTTGGCTGTGATGATATGGGCGGCACCCTGCTTGAAGATAAAGTGCTTGAACCGACAGGCATTGAAGTCAATACGAGCCGTGAAGATTTGGTTCGTTTGATTCGTGAAGCCGGCTACACACCGGTTCAGAGAAATACCAACTACGAAATTTTGCATGTCTACCGTTGATCTCGCCAGTCCTGATAAGCGGTTGATCCGTGAGTTTTTTGATCAAATCTCTCCCCGCTATGATCGCATCAACGATATTTTGAGTTTTCGCCTTGATGCCCTGTGGCGCAGTCGTTCGCTAGACATTCTCCTGGATGGCAGTGAGAGTTCGGTGCTTGACCTGGGCACGGGCACGGGCAAGTTTCTAGAGCTGTGCACGAAACGCCAGCGTTTTGAATGTGCAGTCGGTCTTGATTTTTCATCTTTGATGCTTGAGCGAGCCCACGCCGCTTTGCCCCGGGCTCGATTTATCAGCGGTGATTTTCACGTACTGCCTTTTGCTGCGGAGAGTTTTGACCTTACGATCTCCAGCTTTGCTTTGCGCAGTGTCAAAGAAATGGGAGATTTTTTTAGCGGGGTCTACCGTATTCTTAAACCGGGCGGCAAGGCGGGGTTTTTGTGTCTGACGCGGCCGCACAGCCGGCTTTTTCAACTGCTTTATGCCCCCTATCTGAATTTCTATCTGCCGGTGATGGGGCGGTTTCTTTCAGGGCACCGCCGGGCTTATGACTTTTTATCGCAGTCCATTCAGCATTTTCAGGAGCCAACCAAAACCCTGGAATGGATGAAACGGGTGGGTTTTGAGTCGGTACGGCTGCATTCTTTTACGTTTGGCGCCGCAACTCTGTATGTGGGACGAAAATGAATATTGAGCTTCGGGTGCGCGAGTTAGGGTTTACCCTGCCGGCGGCTCCCAAACCCGCAGGCGCGTATACCCCGGTTGTTATCGCCGGAGGCCTGGCGTTTGTGAGCGGGCAGATTTCAAAGACGGAGACTGGCACGATCTTGACCGGTAAAGCCGGAAGTGAGATCGATCTCGCCGCGGCCAGGCAGGCGGCTCAAGCGGCGGCGCTCAACGTGCTTAGCATCGTCCACCATTGGGTGGGGGGAGAAAAGATCGCTCGTGTGGTGCGCTTAGGGGGATTTGTCCAAGTATCGCCCGATTTTTTTGAAATCCCCAAGGTGGTGGATGCCGCATCAGAACTTTTTCAGCAGGTTTTTGGAGAAAAAGGCAGTCATGCGCGTGCTTCTGTCGGTGTTGCCAGCCTTCCGCTCAATGCAGCCGTTGAAATCGATGCCGTTTTTGAGCTTCTCCGCCCCTAATCAGTTAAGGGCATAAATTGCCTCGTGAAACGAGCTTTTTTCTAAAACAAATCAAAGAGTTAGTCGTTAATGGGAGAGCCATTCATAAGGGGTGCATTGTGTCTTCATTGGCTGACAAAAGCTGATAGAGAAGGTTCTATGGCGAAATCCGTTTTTAGATTTATTGCGACTGCGGCGGTGATTCTTCTTTTGAGTGGCGCCCTTGCGCCGTGGATTTATTCATTACTGCCCTATAAATTTGAACGGGTTTTTAACCGGTTAGTGATGGTTCTTAGCTTAGCGGCAGTGCTCTTTTTTGTGCGGTTACGCAAAAACTGGACGGAAGATTATGGCTGCCACTGGATTCGTGGGCAGAGTCTTCAAGAGCTTTTGACTGGGTATTCTATCGGCATAAGCGTGTTGCTGGTTTTTTTGGGGCTAAAAGTCATTCTAAAACACGCTCTCTGGGCGCCTGAGGCGGCGGGCGGGTTTGGGGTTATCGGGGTTTTGATGGCAGCCCTGTTTTCGGCGCTTCTGATTGGCTGTATTGAGGAGTTCTTCTTTAGAGGATTTGTCTATAAAACACTGAGCAGTGCTTGGGGTTGGCCTGTTTCTGTGAGTGTGGGGGTGACGAGTGTTTTCTACTCTCTGATTCACTTTGTGAGTTTCTATAAACCTCTCGTGGATAAGACGCCTACCTGGCTCGATTCCCTTAGGCTGATTGCCGCTCCGATCGTCTCCTTGGGGAGTCTGCATCAGTACTGGCCGGAAGCCGTGGGTCTTTTCCTTTTTGGCCTCGTTTTGAGCCGGGCGGTTCTAACGGCGGGATCTCTTTTCCCAGCGATTGGACTTCATGCCGGATGTGTTTTTTTTGTCAAAATGGATGGAAGTTTTTTTAAATTTTCAGAGGGGATTCAGCGGCTTTATGTCTCGAGCGGCAAGTTTTACGATGGTGTTCTTGGATGGTTTTTTTTGGGCCTGATGAGCGTTCTTTTGCAGCTGCTTCTACGAGAGAATCGACAGAAGCTTAACCCGATGATTCCGCGAGGTGAAAATGCAGTTTTTAAGCCGTAAATTTTTTGTGTTTCTAGCGCTAGTCATGATCATGTGGGGCCCGGTGCCTGTCCGTGCGGCCAATATTGACGAGTTACCTGACTTTTTAGAGAGAAAGGCGGCAAATGTTTACGATTTGGCCGACCGATTTCCCACGGCCGCAGATTTGCAATTGATTCAGTCGGATGATCTTCTTCGGCGGGGCATTTGGCAGGAAGACAGGTTTGTATTTCCCGGAGCCGGGCAGTCTTCAGATGTGCAGCTGGTTCCCCTGACCCTCAGCGGAACACGGGTCGAAGTGATCCGCTGCCGGCCGAGCCCGGATCAGCTGAGCCGGATTCATTTTTCGCAGGTAGCGCCCGGGGCGGATTTTGTTCTCTACCTGAGGGTCAGCTCGACCCGTGAAGAGGATGGAACTCCGCGCAAAGAAACAGGAGCGGTCTATCTGAAGGTTTTTGCCGGACGAAAACTCCTTTTGCGAACGCGGATGACCTCTGAAGATGGCTGGGTTGAAAAAAAATTATCGCTTGGGAGCAGTCGTTTTCTTAAAGCAAAGCTTAACCTGTCGCTAGAGATCACTTCAGATGATCTTGATGACGCTGTGATGCTGGCGGGTTTCGTTGTCTAAAAAAGGGTTATGTTGACAATTAATATTCTTTTTTTTTATATCTAAGGCCCTTTTTAAAGTCAGAATAATTTTTTGACATAAGTCGGCATAGCAGGTATATTTTTTTTAAGGTGCATCTTGACCAAACTAAGGAGTTGCATAGAACTTCAATGACCCGAAGACGTTCCAAAACATGGAAGGTGACAGCATTCTGCCGCCTCGCAATTTTTTGCGCGGGTGCGGGTTTCTTTTTTTCAGGCCCGACGCATTCCTTGGCCGATTCCTCGTCGTCTTCATCCCATCGAAATCAAACACCCTCTCGAGATTCGTTTTCTTTCATCATTTCTGAACCGGTTCCTCCTTTTCCCCCTGCGATGGCACAGCTCGGCTTGTCGGGGGAAGTGATTGCGGCACCCGTTTGCGGTGACGGCGTAGTGATTTTGCCTGAGGAGTGCGATGACGGTAACCGTAAAGATGGGGACGGATGCTCGGAAGACTGTTTGCTAGAAAAAATTCGTGATTTGACGTGCAGTATTCGCGTGACAGGAGGGGGAGTTTTTCTTGTCAAGAAAATAGGGACCGCCGCAGGTCAGACGGTTTGTTCTTCGCCGGCCGGTGAGAGAGAAATAGATTCAGAAAATTCGCTCACCTGGCTCGATCGCGCACTCGGAATGAGCGAGGCGCGTGCCGATCCCAGTTCGGAGCCAGGCGATGAGGCCCAAAAACCGCTTGAGGAACGTTGCTACACCTGGACTCTGGTAAGCGGCGATGTGAGCGATTGTTCCGTGGTTCAGCAATGCCGGGAGATTAAGGTCAGCTGTCCACGCCCCACACGGCAAAAGATCATCTATACCGCTGAATTGAATACCAAGCGGGGCCGTTTACTGAGCGATGTTGTCCATTTTGAGTTTATCGCGGTGGGTTGCGGAAACGGGAAGGAAGACGCCCGGGAAGAATGTGATGACGGCAATAACGTCGATGGGGATGGCTGTTCCGCATCGTGCTTAAAGGAGCCTCTTCCTAATTTTTGCGGTAACAACCGCATTGAGTCGCCTGAGGAGTGCGACGATGGAAATACCCGCGATGGAGACCGCTGCTCGTCGACTTGCCGCATCAACCGTGTTTGCGGCGATGGTTTTCTGGATCCAGGCGAGCAATGCGACAACGGGACACAAAATGGGACCACGGGCAACGACTGTTCGAGGTTTTGCACGTTGATTCCTAGATGCGGCAACGGCAAACTGGATCCGGGTGAGCAGTGCGACGATGGCAATTTAACCGGGGGAGATGGATGTTCTGTGCTTTGTCGCTTGGAAGTGTTGTGTGGTAACCATATCGTGGATGCCGAGGAACAGTGCGATGATGGCAACACTCTCAATGGAGATGGTTGTTCGTCTACTTGCCGCAGGGAATGCACCGGGGGGCAGGTTTTCTGCCCTGTCCGCAGCGATTGTCGATCGGCGGGTCGTTGTAACTGTGGAACGAACGCAGAGTGCGATGATCGCAATGCCTGTACGACCGATACATGCGAAAATGCAGTTTGTGTCAGCTCAAATAACAATAGCCGTTGCGATGACCACAATAGCTGTACGCAGGGGGATAGCTGCAGTAACGGAATTTGCGCTGGAGGGGGCATCCAGTGCCCGGTACCGGGGATGGTTTGCAACGCGGCGAGAGGAAGCTGCCAGTGTCCAACGGGAACGACTCGCTGCAAGGGGCAGTGCCTCCCCCTCGGGGATGTCTGCCCGTGTCTGGATGACAGCGAGTGTCAAGATGTGGATGTTTGCAATGGGCGTGAAATTTGTCGTAATGGCCAATGTGCGTTAGGAACTCCATTGAGCTGCAGTGACGGAAACGTCTGCACGACGGATTTTTGTGATCCGCCCACAGGGTGCGTGCATCAGAACAACAGTATGCCGTGCAGCGATGAAGTTCAGTGTACTCGTGGGGATACTTGTGCCGAAGGGCGATGCAGGGGTCAAAGTGTTTGTACCATCGTTTCGCAAGAATGTTCTTCTACGAGTGGGCGGTGTGAATGCCCTGCTGGCAGGAAACTGTGTAGGGGGATGCAGTGTATCCCCGACGCCGCTCCCTGCTCCTGTAGTCAGGATAGTGAATGCTCCAGTAATGTGTGCACGGGGGTGGAACACTGCGTGAATTTTAGTTGTGTTGCGGATCTCCCGTTGAACTGTGATGATAGAAATGCCTGCACGAGTGACAGCTGTAATCCGAGCACCGGTTGTGTTCACGAGGGCCTGTCGGTCCCGTGTGACGATGGAAACCCATGCACGACGGGCGATTTGTGTGTCAACAGTGTTTGTACGGCACAGCCTCTCGTCTGCCCCGTTGTGGGCGCGAATTGTGACCCCGAGACGGGCATTTGCCGGTGTCCATCCCCACTTGTGCAGTGCGGAAGCCGGTGTGTGAGTGCCGGAACCTCCTGTTGCACTTCAGATCGCGATTGCCTGGATGAGGATGTTTGCAATGGCACGGAAACTTGCAATGTCGAGACCGGCGTTTGCATTCAGGGCACGCCTTTAACCCGCGATGATCAAAATCCGTGCACGACAGACAGTTGTGATCCTCAGACAGGCGTCATCCATGAGCCAAATACAAATCTGTGCAATGATGGCGACATTTGCACTGTCAACGACCGTTGTACCTCCTTGGGATGCCCGACGGGGCAGCCTGCCTGCTGCCTGGCCCAGCCAGCCTGCCAGAATCCTTTGGTTTGCAATTCGGTGAATGGCAGCTGCCAATGTCCTGCAGGGCAATACCTGTGCGGGCCGCTATGCGTGCCCAACGAGAGCCCCTGTGAGTGTTTCAGCGCGGGACCCTGCGATGATCGTAACAGGTGCACTGAGGGGGACATCTGTGATTTGACCCGGCACGTGTGCGTGCCTGGCCGTCAGATTTCTTGCAGCGATGGCAACGACTGCACCAACGATGACTGTATTCCTTCCATCGGCTGCCGGTTTTCTCCCAACAATGGGCCCTGTAACGATCACAATGCGTGCACAACAGAATCTTGCTCGGGAGATCAATGCGTGGCGCGTGCGATTACATGCCCTTTGCAGGGGCAGTTGTGTGACCCGGCCTCAGGCTGTGCCTGCCCTGCAGGGACGGTCCCTTGCGGGAGCAGGTGCGAGACCCGTTGCGCTTGTACCACTGATGCGCAGTGCGATGACGGGGATGTTTGCGATGGAGGCGAACGTTGCGTCATCACTGCCGGGGGCAATCATGCTTGCGAGAGGGATCCCGCGCATCCGGCGCTTGAGTGTCCGGACGACGGTAATGCCTGCACGACGGAAAGCTGCCACCGCGTGCTTGGGTGTCAGCACACCAATCTTACCAGTCCGGCGGGTACCCAGGGCGGGGTTTGTGATAGCGACGTCTGTACCAATGACCGCTGTAGTGCAGGAGTTTGTGTTACGACGCCGAAGTGCTCGACAGACAGGGTCTGTAACCCTCAAAGCGCTGTCTGTGAGTGTCCGATCGGTCAATTTTTGTGCCGCGACACGGTTTGTTTGCCGACAGGGTCGCCGTGTGAGTGCATAAATTCGTCGCAATGCTCTAACGAAAATCTTTGTGATGGAACCAAGACCTGTGTCAATTTTAGTTGTGTGAATGGAACGCCTGTCCTTTGCGATGACGGAGTGTTTTGTAATGGGGTTGAGACGTGTGTTCCCTCGACGGGCCGCTGCAGTGCCGGAACGCCGCCTAGCTGCAGTGAAAGTCCTGACATTAGCTGTACAACAGACTCCTGTAATTCAGTGTCCGATCGATGTGTTCACACGGACAATGGCACCTGCACTGGCGGAAAAATTTGTGTCGCTGCCAGTGGCGGTTGTTCTTGCCCTGCGAATCGGCCTGTTTTTTGCGGCGGAAATTGCGTGACTGATGAGAGTGCGTGCCCCTGCCCGGATGATGGCAATGACTGTACGTCGGAAGTTTTCACGGGAGGCCACTGCACTCATCCTGCAAGACCTCAGGGAACTGCGTGTGCGGATGATGGCGTGCCGTGCACAGCGGATTTGTGCGCCGGCAGTGTTTGCCGGCATACGAGCACGTGTGATGATGGCCTTTTCTGTAACGGAGCCGAAGTTTGCAACGGTCAGGGCGGTTGTTTGTCTGGAACGTCTCCCTGCCCGAGCGGAACCTGCAATGAGGCATTAGACCTTTGTGATGGTGAGACGGGCACGGGTGAGACGGGCACAGGTGAGACCGGAACAGGGACTGGGACGGGAACCGGAACAGGGACGGGTGAGACTGGAACAGGGACTGGAGAGGAACAGACGTGCGGTGCCCTTCAGCGGCGCTGTGGTGCGGGGTGTATTCTTTTGACGGACTGCTGCGAGGATAGCGATTGTCATGAAGCTCCGGCAGACGACGTCTGTACGACGGATACGTGCGATCATACGACACACAGGTGTGGGCATCAAAACAATACGCGGTCGTGTGAGTCGGATAATTTGAGTTGTACAGACGATATTTGCGTGAATGGAAGCTGCAATCATCCCCTTTCCGTTGACGGCACCACGTGTGATGATGGTGAAAATGTGGTATGCACACGCGATGTTTGCGATGGACAGCACGAAGACTGTCGGCACATGCCTGATAATAGCCGCTGCTCAGGGGGGCAAGTTTGTAATGCAGGTACCGGCTGCGGATGCACAGGAAGCACACGCTTTTTCTGTGATGGAGAATGCCGGGAATGTTGTGCGAATGCAGATTGCGGGACGAATGCGGTGTGCGATGCCGCCCGACACACGTGTATTTGCGATGATCAAAACGAATGCACGGCCGATGCGATGGTGAATGGGGTCTGTACCCATACGCCGCGCCCGCAGGGGACGGGATGCGCGGATGACCGCAGAGACTGCACCGACGATGTCTGTAACGATCTTGGTGTGTGCACGCACGTGCCTATCTCTGCTAATCAAACTTGCTTGACAGATAGCCATGGTTGTACGCGCGATCATTGTGATGGCGCCGGAGAATGCGTTCACGATCTGCTTGCGGGAGGCTCGGCGTGTGCTCTTGAGAGTGTCGACCGCTTAGACTGTACGAACGATTTTTGCAACGGAACAAACCCTGACTGCCAGCAGTCATCTAACTGCACGGCCCCCAAAGTATGTGATCCCAATAGCGGGCAGTGTGCGTGTCCGGCGGCCGTTCCCTATTTTTGCACCTTGAATAATACCTGTGTTGCCGGTGAGGCGGACTGCCGGTGTGATGACGACGGATCCGATTGTCAGGTCGATGCGATTGTGAACGGGGTTTGTACGCATACCTTGAGACAAAATGGCGCTGCGTGTCTGGACGATGGGAATGATTGCACCAGTGATGTTTGCGACGGAGTAAGTTCGGCGTGCCAGCACCCCGCGAGATCTGCGGGTACCGCTTGTGCGAGTGATGGGGTGGACTGTACGGCGGATGAATGCGATGCCGTTCATACCTGCCAGCACACTCCGAGCAACGGCCGATGCGGGGTGGGTCAAGTGTGCAACGCGACGACGGGGTGCCAGTGTGCTGGCAGCACGCCCGCGTCCTGTGACGGGGCGTGTTATCAATGCTGCGTCAATGCGGATTGTCCGACGGGAGCGGTCTGCGATAATCATTTGTGCACGTGCGATGATGGAAACGAATGCACTGAGGATACACGGGGGGCGGCCGGAGAGTGTTCGCATACTCCAAGGGCGCAAGGGACGGCCTGTGCCACGGATGGGAACGAATGTACCACGGACGTTTGTAATGGCTCGGGTATCTGTGGCCATGCTTCCGACGTTGGCCGGGCATGCACGCCGGATGATCAAGGCTGTACCACAGACCGTTGTGATGCTGCCGGAGCCTGCGTTCATGATCTTGTGACGGATTCCACCAGGCCGTGTGAAACGGGGAGTGTAGACGCCATTCCATGTACGAGAGATTTTTGTGATGGGGTGCATACGCAGTGCCAGCACCCCGATAGCTGCGTTTCTCCAAAAACGTGCGATCACTCGAGTGGTCAATGTACCTGCTCATCGAATGCACCCTATTTTTGTGCAACGACAAATACTTGCGTTGCGCAAGAAGCCGATTGCCCCTGCGCTGACGACGGTTTGGATTGTACCGACGAAGTGATTGTGGACGGAGAGTGTACCCACCCTGCGAGAGCCAATGGAACGACTTGCAATGATAGAAACGCTTGCACCCGGGTGGATACATGCCAGAGCGGTTCATGTTTGGGGGGAGATTCAGTGGTATGTGCGGCGCCAGATCAGTGCCATAGCGCTCGAGTGTGTGACACTGCGACGGGGATATGTTCCAATCCACCGAGGCCCGATGGCACGGGCTGTAATGACGCCAATGAGTGCACGCGGAAGGATACCTGCCAGAACGGCGATTGCACGGGAAGTAACTCTGTGGTGTGTACGGCTCAGGATGAATGTCATAGTGTCGGAACCTGCAATACCTCAACGGGAGCATGCTCGAATCCTATGGCGCCTGTGACCCAGAGCTGCACAGCAGATTCGACTGATTGTACGGACGACCACTGCGATGGTTTGGGCTCCTGCATTCATCCCTCGAATTGTCCTACCGGCCAGACATGCAATCCGCAAGACGGGCAATGCCGGCAGCCCTGTACTGCGAGCTCTGCGTGCCAAGAAAGCCCTGACAATGTGTGTACCACGAACACATGCAACACAGCGACCCAGCAGTGTGCTGCGCCGGTGAATAATACAGACCCTTGCGCGCAACATTTTTGCAAGTTGAACGAGCGCTGCGCCAACGGTGCTTGCGGTGGCGGGGCTAACCGTGATTGTGCCGATACGGTGGGCTGTACGACCGATAGCTGTGATGAAAATCAAGATCAGTGCACGCATACGCCCAACAACAGCCTTTGTCCCACCGGAGCAGCGTGTGATCTCAATTTTGGGTGCCGGTGTCCCACAGGTCAGCAGGTTTGTTTTGGACAATGTATCGATGCGGCGTTGACCTGCCGCAACTCGCAGTGCAGCAACCCCCGTGTGAGGCTTTCACAAACCGGCAATGCGCGTGTCAGTGTGGGTGCAAGCACTTCGGCCGATGCGGTGACTTTCTGCAGCTATAGCGACACACAGGCTTTTCCTGAAGACCATGATTTTGTCCTCTCAAGCGGCTGCTCCGGTTTTGTTTCGATCTCTTCAGTCCATGCCGTGGATTACACCACGGTAACCGTTCAATGCACTGCCGCGCACGCAAATGGAGATTATTGTGCGGTGATTGCTCACGGAGCGACTTCAGGACGATCTTCGATTGCGCTCAATGTATTTTGCTTGCTCCCGGATTCAACCCAATGCGGAAATGGAATTGTGGAAGGATCAGAGCAGTGCGACGATGGCAACAGCAATGAAACCGATCTGTGTGATAGCAGCTGCCATGTCACCCATCTCTGCGGCAATGGAATCCATAATCTTCAAGAAGAATGTGATTACAATGATACCCCGGCACATATTCAGCAAGATTGTTCCCCGAGTTCCCCCACGTGTAACACCGATTGCACGTGTGCCAATACTCCTCCCCCACTTTGCGGCAATAACGCTGTCGATCCGGGTGAAAACTGCGGCGAACCGGGCCTTCCTCCCTGTGCATCGGGCATGATTTGCACCCAGTGTGTTTGCGAAGCCTGTCCTGAAGGGCAGCGTGTCTGTGGCAGCCTCTGTATTCCGGCGACAGGCTGCTGCGCCGACCCGGATTGCAGAGAAAATCCGGTTGACAATGAGTGTACGCAAAATACATGTAATACGGGGACGCATGTGTGCAACGCGCCAGTCAACACCACGGGATCGTGTGCGGATGAGGGGATTCCGTGTACGACCGATCACTGCACGGAGGGTGTTTGTGAGCACACGGCGGATAATAGCCAGTGTACGGGAGGGCAAGTTTGTACGACCGCCAATGGGTGTCAATGTACGGGCAGTACCCCGGTGTCTTGTAACGGAACATGTGTTCAGTGCTGCACCGATGCGAATTGTGGAACCAATGCTGTTTGCAGCCCAGCCACGCATTCGTGCACTTGCGATGATCAAAACGAATGTACAGATGATTCTGGGGTACCCACTGAAGCATGTATCCATACCCCAAGGGCGCCGGGGACGGGGTGTGCTGACGATCACAAAGAGTGCACGACGGATGCTTGCAATAGCAGCGGCCTTTGCCAGCACATACCGAAGTCTGTCACGCAGGTATGCGCCCCGGACGATCAAGGCTGCACCACGGATCATTGCGATGTTGTCGGCGAATGCGTTCATGATGTCAGAGATCCTTCGCAGCCGTGTGAGCCGGAGAGCGTCGATGCTTTTGACTGTACGCGCGATTTTTGTGATGGGACAAACTCAGCTTGTCAGCATCCTTTGAAAGCCCCAGGAGTGGAGTGTCTGAGCGACGGGGTTAGCTGCACAAACGACCAATGCAACGGAACCAGCCGGGACTGCCAGCATCCTGATAGTTGTACGGCGCCAAGATTGTGCAATGCGGCAAGCGGGCAATGCGCCTGTCCGGCGGTGAGACCCTATTTTTGTATCGACGACAACACGTGTGTTGCAAGCGCTGCGCAGTGCACCTGCATCGATGATGGGCACGAGTGCACCGACGAAGTGATTGTCGATGGGGCTTGCACGCATCCAAGAAGACAGAATGGGACAGCGTGTTCCGATGATCAAAAAGACTGTACCGATGATATTTGCAACGGAACAAGTCCGGATTGCACGCACCCAGTGAAATCCGCCAATACCGCATGCACGCCTGATACGCACGCATGTACAAGAGATATTTGCGATGGGGCGGGTGAACGGTGCACGCATCCCCTGGAAGAGAATCACACGGTTTGTCCCACAGATGGGGTGAGCTGCACGTTGGATGAATGCGATGGGAGTCTGGAAGATTGTCAGCATCGAGATACCTGCACCGCGCCTCAGAGCTGCGATCCGGGTACGGATCAATGCCAGCGGTGTCCTTCTGGCCAGCGATCATGCGATGGGGTGTGTATTGCGCGGACCGGCTGCTGCGTTAATGAAGACTGCAGGGAACAGCCCAACGACAATGAATGTACGCGGAACGAGTGTGATACGACGGAACATCAGTGTAGGCCCCCCGTGAACACAACAGACCCGTGCACCCCTGATGAATTCGAGTGTACGAACGATGTGTGTAATGGAAACGGCGTGTGTACGCATCCCCCGAAAGCTGTCGATCGGGCCTGTACGGCAGATGATTTTGAATGCACGGCAGATCATTGCGATGGGGCCGGACTTTGCGTGCATCCCCCAGAGCCCGTGACTCATCGCTGTACGCCCGATGCTCATGAATGTTCAGAGGACCACTGCAATGGATCAGGGGTTTGTGTACACCCTCCGACGGCAGTGAATACGGCGTGTGCGCTGGATGAATATGAATGTACGACCGATAGCTGTGATGGAACCCGCTTAGATTGCCCTCATACCCTGAGAGACAATCACACCGTTTGTTCCGATGACCGCGTGAACTGTACGATTGACGAATGCGATGGGCTTCAAAGAACCTGCCAGCATATCCCGGCGGACAACCTTTGCGCTGTGGGGCAGGTTTGCAGCGCCGCAAATGGATGTCGTTGCGGCGGCGCTACCCCCGCGTCTTGTGACGGAGCGTGCTATGAGTGTTGTGCAGATACCGATTGCGGAACCGGGGCCATTTGCAATACGACCACCCATCTGTGTGCCTGCAATGATCAAAATGAATGCACGGATGATGCGATGGTAAACGGCGTGTGCACCCATACACCCCGGTCTTCAGGCACTGCGTGTACTCCTGATGATAAAGAATGCACCACGGATGCTTGTGATGGCAGTGGTGTTTGTAAGCACCCACCCAGACCCGTGACCCAGAGCTGCACAGCAGATACGAAAGAATGTACGGAAGATCACTGTGATGGTGCCGGTGAATGTGCGCACTCGTTGACACCTGCCAATACGGCTTGCGCGACAGACAACAATGAATGCACGAATGACATTTGCGATGGGTCGTTGGATACCTGTCAGCATGTGAATCTTGCGAACGGGACGGCTTGTAACGATGGGCTATTTTGTGTCGATTCAAGCACATGTGCGAACGGTATCTGTGGCGGTGGGACACCGAACTCTTGTAATGACGGCATTGCCTGCACGGATGACAGCTGCAATGAAAATCAGGATCGCTGTGATCATGCGCCGAACAACAGTCTTTGCAGCGGCGAGCAGACGTGCGATGTAACTAATGGCTGCTTGTGTCCGAATAACGGAGTGCCGTGCGGCGGGACGTGTTTGCCTTCGGGAAGCACTTGTGAATGTAGTGCGCCTTCTGAATGCGCGGATAAACCTTGTAATGACAAAGCGTGTACGAACCATGCATGCGTGTATACGCCCAATAACAATTTAACGTGCGATGACAATGACCGTTGTACGGATGAAGTCTGTATAGGCGGGTCGTGTAAGAGCACAGCGCATTGCGCGTCACCGACAACAGATTGCACTTCGAGTGATGGATCGTGCCATTGTCCGAGTAATGGCGTGTTGTGCAACGGGACGTGTATTGGAGCGAACGATTGTTGTATCGACGATGATTGCAAAGAATCCCCGGACAATGAGTGTACGACGAACGCGTGCAATACCGTGAC
>CAYMUZ010000059.1:0-7767 GCA_964393875.1 uncultured bacterium
AGTTTTTACTTTAACTGGGATGAACTCCACAACCAGAAAATGCTCCTGAAAGACCCTTATTTTTTCCAAAAGCAAAACCGGGATCCCGCTCAGCCTTTTCTCGTAATTCTGGATGAGATCCACAAATACGCCCGGTGGAAAAATTACCTAAAGGGGGCTTTCGACGGTTTTAAAGATGAATTTCGTTTCCTGGTGACAGGAAGCGGCCGTCTGGATTTATTCAAAAAAGGAGGGGATAGCCTTCTCGGGCGATATTTCAGCGTGAGGCTCTTTCCTCTAAGCTTGGGGGAATTGAATAAGTCTTTTCCGTCTCTGGAAGATTTCAAATCCCGCCTCCATGAAATGCCCGGCCCTTCGCAGGCGAGAAGAATAACCTATGAGCAGCTCTTTGATATGAGCGGTTTCCCGGAACCGTTTCTGAAAACAGAAAAAAAGTTTTACCGTCTCTGGTTCAAGGAGCGGAAAACCTTACTGCTTCGTGAAGACATTCGCAATGCCAGCAATATCCGCGAAATTTCGCTGCTTGAAATGCTTTCGCATCTCATTCCCGAGCGCATCGGAAGCCCTTTATCACTCAATGCGCTCCGGGAAGATGTGGGGGTGGCCTTTGAAACCATCCGGGAGTGGATGCTTCTTCTTGAGCAGTTTTATTATTTATTTCGTTTAACTCCCTATTCCCGCAATGTGGCCCGCACGCTGAAGAAGGAAGCGAAAGCCTACCTGTATGACTGGGTGGAAATCGAAGACGCCGGTGCGCGGTTTGAAAATCTCGTGGCGCTTCATTTATGGAAAGCGGTTCACATGTGGCGGGATGCGGGAGAAGAGTCGGTATCGCTTCATTATCTTCGGGACAAGGACAAGCGAGAGGTTGATTTCGTTCTCGTTGACAAAAACGGCCCCTTTTGTTTGATCGAGTGCAAAGCGGCTCAGGATGATGTCTCTCCGTCGCTTGTTTATTTTCAAAACAAACTGCAAATTCCGGCAGCGGTTCAGCTTGTCCATAAGCCGGGCATTTGCAAAAAAATAAAAGAGGGCAAGTGGGTCCGCTGGGTCGTATCCGCCGACCGCTGGCTCACCCTGCTGCCGTAAAAGAGGATCCGCCGCATTTTTATCTGATTTGAGGAGAATCCGATGAACAGAATCTATCAAGGTAAAGTCACTAACGTCGAACTTGCCAATCCAGACGGGAAGACGGCGAAGGAAAAGAAATGGTTGCCTTTTGATCCCGATCCCAAAACCGCACGCGAAAAATGGCAGAAAACTTTGTTGGAGCACCACGAATTGTTTCAAGATGCGGTGAACTACTACACGTTGGCGCTGGCAGCGATGGCGAATGGGTTGAAGCCAGATTCACCCAAAGGTAAAGCCGCACTTGCTTGGTGTGAGCAAGTGCGTGGCTCGTGGTTGAAGGCGCGTCGAAAAGCAATTGAGTTTCCTGGTCCGCACGTCCACTTAGTCAAATGCCTGGAAGTCAATCCGACTGAAACTGACGCGGGCAAAGCCTTCAATACCTCTGCTGCCGCTCTGCTCAAGAATTCTCCTGCCACGGTAGAAGTCCGAGCCAAAGCGCTGCTCCAAATGCTGGAGGAAGTTGATCAATCGGATTTGAATCGATTCTGCGTTTCCCGACTACCTTGGCTTTGCACGGCGCATGGTAAGCTTGGTGCGACTCCGAAGTCGGTTTCCCATAAGCAAGAAATAGAAATGCTGCAATCGATTTGCCGAATTCACGATGCAACGCCCAACAATTTTGTGAAAATAGCCGAAGAATTGAATGTCGGTTGTTTTCTTGCACAACCCCCCGCAAATGACTTGGTTGGTGAAGAGGCAATAAAAGAGGCCGAGCATCAATTTGCGGCGGCAGCGAAGAAGGTTGATTCTCTTACGGAAGTTGAAGCAAATTTCAAAAGTAGCATCCAACGACGTGGCACGAATTTGTGTGTTCCACGCTTAGGACGGAAGCCGAAAGGCGCTTATCCGTTCGCGTTGGTGTTTAAGTTATTTCCAGTTCAGGAAACTTGGAAAGCATTGAAGGACAAGACGGCCGGTATTTACAGGAAGGCATCAAAACAAATGGAATTCTCACAGGTAGTGACAAGAGATTTTATTGCAGAGGCTCGCACGACGGCCGATCAGCCTCTTTTCGATTATTTCACCAACCGCGCGTTGATCCGCAAACCAGATAATGATGATCGTGCTGTTTGGTTTGATTTTGACCTCGCAGCTTTTATCGAAGCCATCAAAGCCCCACACCGGTATTTCCAAGACTCGCTCGCACGTGAAAAGGCGGCGGATTCGCTGCGAAAGAAAAAGCGGGCGATGGAAGGTCGCGGAGGAGAAGTGGACGATGAGCACGAGGAAGATGAGGAGAGCGTGGGTGCGTTCGGTTTTGAGGGTGATAAACGGGTTGACCTGCTTCGCGAACTGGTTACAGACACGCTGGGTTATGCGGCTGAAGCGGAGCAGTCCGAAGCTGTTGCAGAAAAAATCGAATACACTATCCAGGAGCGTACGTTGCGTGGAGTTACCGATATCAGACAACAGTGGCGCAAATTGGCTGAAAAAGGGCAAGCTGCCGAGGAAAAGTTACTGGAAGTCTTGGCTAAACAACAGGCCAAACATCGTGATGACTTTGGAAGTGCCGCGCTCTATCGTGCGTTAGCCCAGCCAAAATATCATCCCATCTGGCGTGATAGTGGTACAGAGAAGTGGCATGCGGATGATCCGCTTAAAGCGTGGCGAGCCTATAATGAACTTCGATTTGAACTGGAAAATAAAGAAAGACCTATTCGCTTCACGCCGGCTCATGCAGAATATTCGCCCCGATACTTCATTATTCCAAAGCTGGGCGGATTTGGTTCCGATCATAAACCGGGAACACTGGCGTTTAGCTGCGGTATCGTTCTGCAAACGGAACGCGGTTGGGAACCCGTCAATGTGTGTGTGAACTACTCTGCGCCGCGTCTGCGCCGTGATGAATTACGGTACGAGGGCGACACGGAACTTGATGCCGTCTCTTGGTTACAGCCTATGATGAAAGCTTTGGGGGCTACGAATGAGAAGGCTGCGGACTTTTCTAACTGCCGTGTCATGCTCCAACCGGATGGACCAGGCAATATGCAACTGACTTTTCCGTTAGAAGTGATTCCGGATGAACTCATCACTGGTTTGGGTAAAGCAGAGCGATGGAGGCGGCAGTTTAATATGCATCCGGATGGGGATAATTTTTATAATGCAACACTTCGCTGGCCCCATGAAAAGCAGCCCGCTAAACCGCCATCTCCGTGGCACGATGTGGTCGATTTATTTAGTTGCCTTTCGGTTGACATGGGCCAGCGCGTGGCGGGCGCTTTTGCGTTGCTGGAGGTCCGCGCCAACTACGACTTCAGCAAGAAGCCGTCTCGCTTCATCGGCAAAACGCCAGGAAAGAAATGGACAGCGGCGCTGGCAGCAAACGGGTTATTCCGGCTCTCCGGCGAAGACCGGGATGAGTGGCGGCAGAAAACCAGCAAAGACGCCGACAAGGGCGATGGTTTTGACTTCCGCGAGGAGTTACATGGCAGACGAGGGCGAATGGCGCGTGACTTTGAGACAAAGGAGTGTCGCGAGTTGCTGAACGCGTTTCTTGGCGACGCTGACGCAAAAGAGTTTTTGGCTGTTGGAGAGGAATCAAGACTTTCCTTCCCGGAGCAGAATGACAAGTTGCTGATCGCAGCGCGCCGGGCGCAATCCCGGATAGCGCGGCTTCATCGATGGTGCTGGTTTCTCGGTGGCGATAAGAAGGGCGGCGATGCACTGACGGAAATCCGTGAGTTGTTGAACGCGGCGGATGAAGATGTGGAACACTGGCTGCCTGACACACTGAAGGTTTTTGCCGAAAAAGACAACGATCCTCGTCTGAAGGAAGAACTCGCCAAGTTCTTAGAAAAGCGGCTGAGGGAGCTGCCGGATTTGTCGCTGCAACTCGCCAACAGAATCCTGCCGCTCCGGGGCCGGACGTGGAAATGGGAAGCTCATCCCGAAGCAACAACGGACAACCGCATCTTTTTCCTCACGCAAAACGGGAAGAGTTTCGACAGCAAGGAACATCCGGTATGGCTGCGCGGTCAGCGCGGGCTTTCGATAGAACGAATCGAGCAAATTGAGGAACTGCGCCGCCGCTTTCAGGCGTTAAACCAAACGCTGCGCCGCAATATCGGCGGCAAACCGCCCGTTCGACGCGATGAATCTGTACCTGACCCGTGCCCTGACCTGCTTGAAAAACTGGACAATCTCAAGGAGCAGCGTATCAACCAAACAGCGCATATGATTTTAGCAGAAGCGCTCGGGGTCCGGTTGGCGAAGCCGCCTGCCAATAAAGCGGCATTGAAGAAGGAACGCGATCAACATGGTGTCTATGAAAAATTTCGCGATCCAGTGGATTTCATTGTCATAGAAGATTTGTCGCGCTACCGCGCGAGCCAGGGGCGCGCGCCGCGTGAGAACAGCCGGCTCATGAAATGGTGCCACCGTGCCGTGCGGGACAAGCTCCGCGGACTTTGTGAGCCGTTCGGCATTCCCGTGCTTGAAACACCTGCTGCTTATTCTTCGCGTTTTTGCTCGCGTTCGGGCGTGGCCGGCTTCCGCGCCGTGGAAGTGACTGCAGGATTCGAAAACGAACCGCCCTGGCGCTGGCTCAAGGAAAAGAAGGACAACAACGATCAACTGACCGGGGATGCGCAACTGATCCGCAATGCGGCGATGGAACTGTACAAGGCACAGCACGAACTCGAAGCTGCTTATGCTGAGAAACATTCCGGCAAAAGGCAGCCTAAGCGCACGTTATTGTTGCCGCAGGCAGGGGGGCCAATTTTTGTTCCGATAACAGACAAAGTTGATCAGGCGCCGCTTCAACCCGCCATAGTCCAAGCTGATTTGAATGCGGCCATCAGTCTCGGCCTTCGTGCTATCAGCGATCCTCGGCTTTGGGAAATCCATCCGCGTCTTCGCACCGAACGCATGGGTGGCGAAGTAAAGAAGCAAAAGAAGAAATCTAAAGTAGCAGCAGATACGACGCCAGCCAAGCCGGACGAGACGGTTCGCTTGAAGACGCGAGAAAAGCGAAAGTATGGCGAGAGCGGGTTGGAATTGAATCTCGGCACGCCGCCCAAAGGCAGTTCCCTTGAGGATACGCGCAACCCAAACTATTTTAGCGACCTCGCGGACATAGCGAATTGGGATTTTGCCGAAGTGTCGGATGCCATTGATTCGAATCGGAGGATTAAACTCGTCAGCGGCAAAGCGCTGTGGAGTGCAGTTAAGAACCAGCAATGGAACCGCTGCATGGAGATTAACCGACACCGCCTAGAAACGTGGAAGAAAAAAATAGAAAAACCAGAAGAGGCCAAGCAGAAGTAGCTTCATAATGACAGATTCCGATCTGCGCACTCACGGTAGACTCGATGATCAGCCTTTCATGGGGGTGCGCAATCTTCACAACTTCATCTACTGCCCCCGGCTGTTTTATTATCAGTGGGTGGAGAATATTTTTCAGGAAAATGCGGATACTGTAGAAGGCTCCCGCATTCATCATGGCGTTGATTCACCATCCCGCATCGAAGATCCCAAAGAACTCAACCTTGCCGAAGGAACCCAAATCCGTTCTCTTAAACTTGAGAGTGAAAAACTTGGGCTAGTGGGGGTTGTGGACATTATCGAAGGCGGGTCGGACGGTGCTGTCCTCATTGATTATAAAAAAGGTTCCGCACGGCGCGACAAGGAAGGGGAGAGAATCGTCAAAGAACCGGATGCCATGCAAATCGTTGCGCAGGCAATCTTGCTTCGGGAGCACGGAATTTCGGTCAAGCAAGCTTTTGTTTATTATGCAGAAGAAAAGCGGCGTGTGCCGGTTGATATTTCAGAAGAACGAACAAAAGAATGTTTGGAAAAGATTGCCGAAGCCAAAGCGCTGGCGGCAAGCGGCAAGTGCCCGCCTGCGCTTAAAGACGATCCCCGGTGTCTTTATTGCTCTGCCTATCCAGTTTGTCTGCCCAATGAGTCGGAATATTGGCGGCATCCGGAAGGCGATACAGTAACTGTCAAAAGACCGCCTCGGCCTGAAAACGATGAAGGTGAGGTCCTTGTCGTTCAAACTCCGGGTGCTCAGGTTGGTTGTCAGGGCGGGCAGATTATTGTGACGGTAAAGAAAGAAACGGTTCGCAAACTGCCTTCCTATCAGGTTCGGTCGGTTTATTTATACGGAGCTGTCCAGCTTACAGCGCAAGCGGCACAAACTTTTCTGGAAAATGAGGTAGACGTTTCGTTTTTTGCGCCATCCGGACGCTTCCTCGGGCTTCTTCGCGGTCTGCCTGCTTCCGGTGTGGATGCGCGCCGCGGGCAGTACCGCCTATTTGAAGAACCCGGCATTTGCCTCAAAATCTCACGTGAAATAATCCGAGCCAAGATTCACAATCAGCGTGTTATGTTGATGCGTAATGGCGAACCTCCTAAACAGGTGCTTGACAGAATGGCGGGATTGCGGGATCAGACCGCGGAAGCGGATATGATGCAGCAGCTCTTGGGGCTTGAAGGAATGGCGGCAGCCGTTTACTTTGAACACTTCGGCGGTATGCTCAAAGGAAAAGAGGATTTTGCGTTTGATTTTTCATCACGGAATCGTCGTCCTCCAAGGGACCCGGTCAACGCGCTTCTTTCAATGGGATACAGCATGCTTTGCAAGGAATTGACCGGCGTGTGCCATGCCGTGGGGCTCGATCCGTTTCTTGGCGTGATGCATCAGCCGCGCTACGGCCGGCCTGCGCTTGCGCTCGACCTCATGGAAGAATTCCGGCCGCTGATCGCCGATAGCGTTGCAGTGAGTCTCATTAACCGGGGTGAGCTTAACAAAAGCGACTTCATGATAAGCGCATCCGGCGTTTTTTTGAATGAACACGGCAGACGTGCTTTCTGGGAAGCATACAGCCGGCGGATGGACACGGAAATTTCGCATCCTCAGTTTGAATATAAAATGGTCTACCGCCGCATGTTTGAAGTTCAGGCGCGGCAGATGTGGCGATTTTTGCGGGGAGAATGCGAAGGCTATACCGGCTTCACGACAAGGTAGCTATGCAGCGGACACGTTTTCTGGTTTGTTACGATATTTCGCATCCAAAACGTTTGAGACGAGTGGCAAAAGTTCTTGAAGGATATGGCAGCCGGCTCCAGTTTTCGGTCTTTGAATGTCCGCTGGATAAACAGCGCTTGGCTGAAGTAAGAACAAAACTTTGGGATGTCCTTCGCCAGGATGAAGATCAGGTGTTATTTGTTTCTTTAGGGCCGGAGAACACGGAGGCAAGCTTGATTATTGAAGCTTTGGGGTTGCCTTACACCGGCAGGACCCGGATTACAATTATTTGATTGCATTGATTAAGCGTTTTTGCTAGTTTGATTACGCCCACGGGCAACGACCACAATCCTTCCGCCATTGGGATTGCAAGTTCTTTGAAATCGCGAGTGCGGAAACAGCAAAGTAGCAGCCTTGAGCGCTCGTATTTCGTATTGCATTGGAACACAATGCGTTAGGAAATCAAATCATGCTGAGTGCACTGACAAAAACAAATTCTGGGGAAAGTGCTCGCTTGGTCTTGCTCAAGCGATTTGAAGATGATAAGTTGCAGAGGCCGCTGTCCACTCCGCAGCGATTTCCAAAAGCTTGAGGCGGCATAATTACGGCGGTAGTGCATACCCATCCCAAGCGTCCACTCCGCAGCGATTTCCAAAAGCTTGAGG
>CAYMUZ010000060.1:0-4407 GCA_964393875.1 uncultured bacterium
CCAGCCGCGCCGCGTATCGGTGCCGGGACTAGGCACTTTTGAGGTGAAGGTGGTGCCGGGCTATGCCAACAGCAACGAAATTGACAACACCAATTTTCACCAGTTCCAGGCCATCTACGATGTGAGTACGCTTGGCACACCGCTTGGTTCTGGCCGCCTGTACCTCTACATACCCATCAATGTCGGCGAGATTCTCGCAGACGTCAATAATGACGGCTACCTTGGCCTTGAAACGGATCCCGAGTTGATGTACTGGCAAGACGGGCAACTTGTGGATATCAAAGCCAATGATCTGGCCCGTGTGCCTCCGGTGCCGCGCTCAGAGTTTAAATTTGCCATTGCGACGGCTCCAGACAAAGTGATGGCGAGTTCGTACTCGCCGTGGCTGAATGCTCGTGCCACGACGCACACAAGTGTTCAGCAGGGCACCACGACCTTGGTGACCGACATTGTAGAAATTATGGGGAAGGTGTTTACCATCTCCAACGGCACTTTGCGCAGTGAGATAGCGCTTAGCAGCACCGATTCGAAGTACACCCTGCTGATGCCGACGCTTGCCGACCCGGAGCATGTCGAAACAGTCACGATCAGCCGTAACGTGTCCAATCCGGCGTCGACTAATTTCGCGGCGAGCGTGGCGCGCAACGGCGCTGGCATTGAAAGTTTTACGTACAAAGGCGTGCAAGAAGCCTGGGACCCCACGTTCCTGCATCGTAAAGTGACCACGACGATGGGTGACGATTATCTCATTCCAGGTTCCGGCACTCCCTCCTGGACGCTCCAGTTTGAGGGGGATACAACGAGCTACGAGGTGCTTAAACATTTGGAAGTTGTGTATCAACTTGAAAACGGGGAAACTTTTAAAAGCCGGGGCGAGATCACGGGAATTGTGACGGATGCCAGTGATGCCCGGCTCGTAGGGACCACGGACAATCCCGTGACCTACACCGCACTTTCGCCGACCTCCGTCAAACTCTGCCAGGGGCCGACGAGTCCGCCGATTTGTCAGACGTTCAATGCGCGGGTGCTCAACCGTACGTATTTTGTCGAAAGCCAATCGGGTCACAAGGCGGGTGAAATGACGCTCGGGCCCGTGTCACTCAAAAATTTCAATAGCGATGCCGCAATCCTTATGGGGGGCATTTTGACGAACATGGCCAATTCCGGCGGCAATGAACTCGATCGTAAAACCGATATTGCCGAGCTTATTGCGAATTCACAGCACGTAAGCTCTCTGCGTACGTCGATGACGCAGGCGGAAACAGACTATCAGCAAGCCTCCGACCGCTATGAAGCCGCGTTTAGAATGTGGAAAGAATATGACGGTACGCTGTTTGCAGGTGGGAGCTTTGGCTGGAGTGGGCTTCTGCAAACGGAAGAGCAAACTTTGGCCATAGACCCTGTGACGGGGCTTGCCGCGACGGGTCCGATTCGCTTTGGCACCTACGAGTATCTTCAGCAAACCAAGCGTGACTATTTGCTGGCCAAACAGGAAAAAGAAAAACTGCAGGAGGAGCAAACTTCACTCCTGCGTTTGATCAAAACCAAGAGCGATGAGTTCAAACGGGCCGATGAGCGCTACAAGGTTATGCGGAATCTACTCAATGAAACCAAAGCGGTGGAACAGCTCCTGCGTTACTACATCGGTAACGATGACATGCAGTCTTCAAGTTATGATGCGATGTATGGCCAGCAGACGGGAGTTGCTTACGTGCCGCCTGCCCAGGACTACATCAGCACCGATCCGGAATTTCAGGCCATCATTGCCGCACGCGACAAGAACACGCTTACGGGTACGAATACAGGCAGTGAGTTTCAAGGCTGGATTGCGCAAGAAGCCATTCGCGCGGCGATGAAAATTTGGCCTCAGAGCACGTGGAACATTGGTTCGATGCAAATAGCACCTGCTGTGCCGTTTCCCGACAAGATTATGTCCTACATTATTCCGCAAATGATTGCGGAAGCCTCGGGCCGGTATTTATACGGTAATTATACGACGGCTGCGGATTCTGATCATGATTTTAGCAAAACAGGATTTTTTGGGCCGTCCTACTCGTCAACGGGTGCCCTGGTTAGTACGAATGCACAATACAAATCGACGGTGGTCGATCTTATGGACGAGGTGGTGGGCTCAGCTCCGTTGACGATGACATTCCCGGTTTCTCCCATCAACAATATTAGCGGAATGCGCAAGCTTGATCTGAGCTTGATCCCGAGGGGGGCTCTCGATCTGCTCATGTTTGACGAGAGTGTTCGTGATGATGTGCGGCTGGAAGGGGGCTTTGCTCAAAGTACGTTTGTCAAAGATGGTGTCATTGGTATCGATGATTTTAAACAAGATGGAACCACCATCAAGGATCGCGTGACCTTCGGCGGCATTGCGGATCTGCGCCAGATTTATAAGGACTATCTCGATTTACTTGTGGCCGGCAGTTTGCGCTTGGCTTCCGACGGCAAGCAAGATGCCGCTGGGCGCGGCGAGAGTGCCCTGGCGCTTTTAGAAAATGTCTTCCGCGTGTTTAACAGCAAAACGAGCATGGGGCAGTTTCCAAACGGTGTCGTTCCGCTGGCCGTATATCAGCAGCCTCTGGGTGCCGTTTCTTCGCAATTTTATCCCGCCAATCCGGGAGATGGACCGGAAAAGGGCGGTACTATGTCTATCCGTCTGCCGGAGACGTTCACGGGTGATTTTAATAATTCTGCGGATAAGACTCACAATGGTTCTTTGGACAGCTGTGAGTCTGCCAGCTTGGCCGGAACCACAACGCTACTTCCCGGTTGCGGCGATGCTCCTCTGCCAGCTCAAATTAATTCCACAGACTTTCTTGGCATAGACTTAGAGTGGACGGGGTATCGCACTGAAACGAAGGCCGGTTCGACGGCTGATGAAGCGGCAACCGGACAAAATAAAATTGAGCTCGCCGACAAGTTTTTTATTAGCCATCTGGCATGGATAGATGCGGGGGGTGTAACGCGTGAGTATTTCTATTATCCTAAGGGGGATCCCCGGCGCGGCACCGATAGTGACAATGGCACGATTCGCTACTTTGATCCGATCGGAGTCGAGCCCGGCAAACCTGTGTCCATTGATATTTACATCCCTGATCCCTATGAGGGTAAGTCCGGAAAGGCCAAAGACCTGAAAAAGACCTATACCTTCAACATAGATATCACCAAGATGACTCAGCATCCGGTAACCAACGCGGTGTTACCGACCGCCACGAATTTTTTTGACGTAAAAATCAGCCGTGCGGGCGGGCTGGTTAAACAAATCGAGAGTATGATCAGTAACAGCGCGGCCTCTAAAGAACGCGTCATGGTCTTTGACGATGCCAACCCCAGCTTATACATGCTGGATGAGAAGAATCCAAATTTTGGCGTCAATACGGCGGCGTCAGATTTTGGGTTTGTCAAGCAGGGTCTGACGGAACGGCGCGTGCAGGTGGCGGGTGAAATCAGTACCCTCTTGGATAAATACAGGGCGATGTTTGGCAGTGATTCCGCCGACGACAATACGGAAGATGATCTTAACTACAATGACCCGGCTTTTGATCCTTCCAATCCTGAAAATGCGGCGTTGATGGGAATGCCGCAGTTCAGCGGATTGAGCCTGTGGGCGTCGAATTCAAGTCTAATCAAGGCTCAGAATAGCTACAAAATAAAACAGACGAAATTCTTGAAAGCGGTGGAGCTTGAATCGAAAGCGCGCACTCAGCTTGAAGATCAAGACGCCAGACTCAAGGCGGCAAAAGAAAAATATGAGGACATTCTCACTCAATACCGAACGGCACAGGAAGATGCGGCCATGATGGCCGCCCGCCAGTTCGAAGATCCGGTGAAAGAGGCCCTGCGCAGCGATTGGCGCAATAAAGAACATGGGGCGGTGGAACTGGAAGATCTTTTGCATCAGCTCCAATCGAATCCGGATGTCAGGCAGGCCGACCGGATAGCGCTTCAACAGCGGGCGATTACCGCGCGCACGCTGGCGGATACAGCCCACGGCATTTTTAACAACTATGTGAATGCCTATCTGGATAAAGCGAATGAATTTAATCAGCGTGTGACAGAGCGTGCACAGGAAGACCGTGAAGCGGCGCGCGATGCCTATACGGATCTCGAAGCAGAATTTTTAAAAGGTCGTAAAGCCCTTGAAACCATGACGGACAGCCAGTATAGCAATGAAGCATTGCAAAAAAAATATCGCAGCGGGTTTGAGCAGGCCTCCTACATGATTTCCAACCGTGAACAGGAACAGCTCACGCTTAAATGGGGGGCTCAGCAGGCTGACTCAACCGCGTCCTTTGGCCGCAACCAGATTGAAAAAGAGATTCAGGCCGCCGTGGGGCAAATCGATCGCGTGCGCGATGCCGTGCAGGGGATTACGGCAGATTTTGAAAAACTATCCAA
>CAYMUZ010000061.1:0-8480 GCA_964393875.1 uncultured bacterium
GGTTGGGAAAACCCGATTGCGAATGATAAAGCAAGATGGGCTGTTCTCCGGCTTGAACCCGGGAGCGTAAAAAAGTCAGGGGGTATCGCACCGCCATGTCGCCATTGGCTTCGGCACCGCCGCCGCCCGCAGAATAGGTAAGTCCATTTTGGTGTTGAATCAGAAAGCCTGCCGTGGCCACAGGCACATCGGCGGCCCTTGACACGGCAATGGACTTTGCGTCCGCCTGCATCAACTGTGTCAACGCCTCTTCCTCGTCCGCAGCTCTGAGAGTTTCAAGAAGCCGGCGTAGTTTGGGCTCCGCATCGCCCAGGGAACTGCCAGCCGCCACCTGCCGCTGAAATTCTTGTAGGCGGCCGGCCCAGTAAAGACGGCGCACTTCGTAATAATTCGCCGCCTCAAAATTTGCGGGAAGTTCCTGCACAAAATCCTGGATCAAAAGATCGCCGGTTAATCTTTCAAGTTTCTTCACAAACTCAGACAGGGCCATGCCTCCAGGCTTCCAGGAATCCACTTCTTGCAAAAACAAATCCACCCTGGCCTGCGCCGATTCACGCCTCAGCACCTGTTTCAACGCGTTGGCCGCCTCAGTGAGTTCTGTTTTGTCCGGGGCCTCTTTGGCCTCTTGCTTTTTGGCGATAACCCGGTAAAGGGATTGGAGTGCTGCTTGCCCGGCAAAGCGCCGCTCTTCCAGATTGCCCACAGCTGCCATCACAGAGTCGTAAGCAGCCAGGCTCCGCTGAAACCCGGCCTCCAGATTTTCTGGTGTGGACTCCGCCGGCAAACGCAGTGCCGCCGCCAACGCCGAGTGAAGGACTGCCATCCATTCAGGGATATCTTTTGCCAAGCGGGTTAAATCCGTGGTTAATCCACGGCCGCGTAGTCCGTTCAAAGCGACGGGCGCATTTTTCAAAATTTTGTAATGCGGGTTCGCTTTTGACGCCTGGTTTTCGGCACTCGCGCTGTTGGGAAGCGCTGCCGCGTAAGCGCCGCGGCTTTTTGTTTCCGCGGGACCCGGAACGCGCACCAAAAACCATTCCTTGTCTGCCGAGCCTGAAAAAATAAAAACCGGCGGCATTGCGGCAAAGTCACGCATCGTGACGTACAGTTTTCGATCTTGCGCTAAAAAAAGGCTGTTCGCCGGCAACTGTCCTGAAAAAGCATCCCTCGCTGTTTGTTCAAGACCCCTGCGGATCTCCGAAATCGGCCGGCCCTGTGCATGCGGAGCAATGACGGGTGCCGTCACAACGGGCTGTGCTGTCTCCTCGACCGCCTTCGAGGTGGGTTGAGTCATTTCAGCGGACGGCACCTTCACTGCGGCCCTGGCTTTTTTCTGTGCCTGCTCTGCTTTAAGAAATTCCTGCAGGCGGCTGGCATAGGCCGTTTCATCCAAAAGCCGGGCACGCGGCCACCCGTCAAAAATTCCTGCGAGCGTACCCAGGTGATCCGCTTCCACCAAGCCATACGGCTGTTCGACTAACTCCAAAAATGCAAGCCCGCCGCTCAAAGCGTCGAGTCCATCCTTGTTCTGCCACTTTTTAGGCTGGTTGATAAAAGTCTGAAAGGCCTGCGACATGCGGTAGAAGCCTTTGCCTGAAACAAATTCCACATGGATCGTTGAAAGCGCAAGCGTATCGTCCATACGCCACGCCGCTTTGAAATGAATCGCAAAGCCGCCGTCCTGCAGTTCAATTCTTTCCACCTGCCCCGACTTGAACATTTCATAAAGGCGGGCCTTCCAATCAAAATCTATTTTCAGTGCCGTAAAATCAAAACTCTCGAGTTCTTTTCTCTGCGCCGCTGTCCGCGGGACAACCCGCAGCGCAAAATCCCCGGCAGCGGGAACCCCCGCAAGCTGCGTCAATTGCTCCTCCGCCGTTTTTTCCGGATCGAGCAGCAGCAGGTGCACCCCTGGCTTTTCAACGCGCATCTCGCTTTTTGCGCTCAGCAGAGTTGCAACATTTGCACCGGCTAAACGGCCGGCTTTTAAGATTTCAGCGCGCAGAGCAACGCGGTGGGCGGTGAGAATTGTAGGGAGTGCCCCATTCCAGTCGGTCAGCATACCGGCCTCACGCAACGTAGATTGCACAGTGTTCACCGGCATTGGCTGGGTTTTGTAGAAGGGGTAAAGACCGGCCGGCCGCACTGAAGTTCCGGTCATGGCGCGCACATACGTCTCTGCGGATTCCACGGCCTGCATGTGCGGCGTTAAGACGGCGTAAGAAATTTTATTTTTCTTAAACTGTTCGACAAGACCTTCCGTATGAAAACCGCCTGCAATAATCACGGCAGGGCCGGCATTGGCGGGATTCTCAGTTTGAAGTGACTTCAGACCCTTCGTGATTTGATTTAAAAACTCATCTTCCCGCCTAACCGCGAGGTCATAAAAATGGAGGGCTGCTTGTTCGAGGCCCTGCAAAGTGCCGTTATTAGGACCTAAAACAGTTGTTTCATAACTCAAGTCATACATACCTGGCAACTCTTTGAACTGCCGGTAATCTTCACGCGTCCATTTGAGATCGAGCAGTTTTTCGAGACTGCGAAACCGGTGGTACTCTTCCACGATTTCTTTTTCTTCAGGCTTTTTGACGAGCACTGCAAAAACAGCTCCACGCAGCGCCTCCATTTCGGCGGCCAAAAGTTTAAAATCCAGTTCTTCTTCGAGAATTTTTGTGCCTTCGGCCAGGCTCAGTGCGGGATAATCTTTAAACTGAAAACCCACGGAGGCGGCCTGTGAATAGAAAGATTCCCAGAGTGTCCGGCGATCCATGAATGACACAGCGGGTACGGGCAGCAAGTATGAGACGCCTTTTTTTGCCGCCCAATCTCGCAGTTTGTCCCATTCCTTCCGGGCCGCGTCAATATCCACTGCTGGAGCTCGCCGCCCCTTGAGCGCAAAATACCGGGCTAGCATAGGCCAAGCGAGCTGACTGCGGGGATCTCGCAACTCGACTTTTAAATCTTGGCGCGCAAAACTCGCAATAGCATCCAGGGCATGTTCAAAATCGAGGCGTTCTGAATCTGAAGCCTGCATCTGTTTTAAGAATTCATAAAGCCGTGCATTTAAAATTTTCGAGGCCTTTTTCTCGAGAGCCAACCGTTGGTCTGCAAGTTCGCGCCGTGCGGTATCACGCTGACGTATGATCGTTTGATACTGCCGCAGGTTTTCAAGATAAAGCGCCGGCTGTTCCAGCCCGAATGCCGGCACCGGTTTTGTCTCTTTCGGTTCGCTGGTAACGCCTGCTCGATCAAGCAAGTAGAGTTCGGCACCACCCGTCTCACCTTCCTGCAGCAGCCATTGGGCTGCGCGGCGATTAGCGGCAGGTTCCTTGAAAAAATGCAACGTCTCCGTATTCTGACGACCCACCGCACCTTCCAGAAAAACCGCGCAAATTCTGGATTGTTCTTCCAGGTACTGCAAAAGACTGCGAGTTTTTCTCTGTGCACCGGTGTGTCCGTGCGCATCCTGAATCATGAATACATCGGGCAGTCTTCGCGTAGCGGGTGGCGGGGTTAAATCATGCGGCATTTCGGGATACCAGAAAGTCTCCACACGCCCAAGGCGAAGCGGAATCTCAATGGGAAAAGGAAGAGCGGATGAAGCAATCGATGCGACCTGCGCCGGAATCACGGCAGGCAGAGCCAGCGCAGTACTCTGAAACTGCGTGACCGAAAAAGAAATAAGTGTCACAACCGCCGAGACCTTTTGAATGGCCTTCGGCAGGCATGAAGAAGTTCGCATTTGTTCGAATTACTCTCCGTGGTTGAAGTTAGGAAAAGATACCCGTCGCAGAGCAGTAATTCAAGGCGAAAGCGATCTTTTATCTACTTCTCCGAAAGGCAGAATCTCGAAGTGTGTGGATGCTAGTCGGTGCTCATAGGTGCGGGTGCTAGTGCTTACCGATGTTTCCATAGCATCGGAAGCACAGTACCCGAGCATAGGCGCGGGTGCGGGTGAAGGGGGCGTCAAAACGCCCGCGGCACAAAGCCGTGGGCGTTTTGGCCATCAGCGGAATCTCCGGGTTAGTTCAAAATCCGGTGCTCTCAAGCAGGCGGCCTCGTGTCATGCCATTGCGGGGCCCAACCGTAGCCAATTCCCACCCAAGAAACACCGGATTCACGCATGCCTCAGATCGTAATCTGAGCTTTTATTTTTTCAATTTTTGCCTTTCCGACTCCTGACACAGCTGATAAATCATCGGGATTCTTAAAAGGCCCAAACTGAGCACGGTGATCGGCAATGCGCTGAGCGAGCGCAGGACCAATTCCGTGAAGCTTCTCCAGCTCGCTTGCGCTTGCCGTGTTGATGTTTACAGCCAAGACAATCGCTGGTTTTGGAGACACCGCCGCAAAAACGCGAGACGCACCGCCAAAAGAAGCCGCTGTCAGAAACCACGCGGCAAGCGCAAACGCCGCTGCTTTTTTAACTTGGGAACTCTTCATATTTGTCACCTCCTTCATATCAGATATGGTGAATATTAATATTTATTATAATTTTGTCAACTTTTATTTTTATAAAACCAATATAATTCCCTATCATTTTGCCTTTGTCCATATTTTGATTGACAAATATGAAGGTGAGCCGCTAGAGTGTGACTTATGCTTAAAGACCTGGGGCAACGCATCCGTGCCGTCCGCAAAGAAAAAGGGGTTACCCTTATCGAACTGGCCGCCAAGACAGGCGTAGCCCAGGCGACTCTTTCCCGGATTGAGACAGGCACGATGACGGGCACGGTGGACAGCCACGAAAAAATTGCCGAAGCCCTTGGAGTGGGCCTGGCGGATCTTTATGCGAGTGTCGACAAGCGGGTAGGCGGTATTGCTCACACAGGGCAGGACAAACCGCGCAAAGTCACACACCATGCCAAGGGAGTTCAGGTTGAGCTGCTAACGCAGGAAGGCACCCGCAAGAAAATACTGCCTCTTTTGATCACGCTCTCAGCGGGTTCAAAGACAGGTTCGGAAACACACGAACGCGGTGTAGAGAAGTTCTTTTTTGTACTCGATGGCGAGGCTCGAGCACGTGTCGAACAGCAGGACTACCTGCTCAAAACCGGTGATACGCTCTATTTTGACGCTTCGCTCCCCCACTCGCTTGAGAATACTGCCTCAAAAGCCACTCGTATCGTCTGCGCCATTTCTCCCGCAAAAATTTAAACCGCTGTAGAAGCTTTATTCTGGCGGAGCCAATTCAGGTAAGCCTTACTGCCAGCCGTAATTGGAAGCGCAATAATCTCAGGCACTTCGTAGGGATGGTGTTCGCGGAGAGTTTCCTCCAGCCGCTTGAAAAGAGTGCGTTTAGTTTTGATGAGAAGTAAATATTCTTCTGACTTTTCTGTCTTACCTTTCCAAACATAATGAGATTCACATACTCCTGAAAGGGTGACACAGGCGGCCAGTCTTTGTTTAAGCAAAAGGGCCGTCAACATCCGACCCATTTTACGGGTGGGAACCGTGGTGAGGACGAGATAAAAATTCAAGCGGGAAATCAACGTCTGGCGAGCGTTACTTTGTAGTCGTCTTCCGGACGACCCAACGAGACATGCCCTTCGCGAGCCAGCCAGCCGAGGCTCATGAGCAAAAGATCACGGGGTTTTGCGACACGGCGAATGAGCTGATCGAGGGTTGCGCTTCCATTTTTATCGAGGTAGTTCCAAATATCGCCGGCAGTGATACCAATTTCGGTGATCATGGTTAAACTCCTTAAGGTGCTTCCGTGGGACAGCGCAACGACATTGTTTTGATGAGAACTGGCAAAACCTCTATTTGGAATATAGCAGATGAACCGGCAAATTGTCTAGAAGCGGTTTCAGAAGCCACCGTAACTCTACCGGAGATACCGACCCGTATACGACTTCGGAATCTGCGCCACCTCTTCAGGAGAACCGCAGGCCACGAGCTGGCCGCCGCCAGAGCCACCCTCGGGGCCAAGGTCAATCAGGTAATCGGCCGAGCGAATGACGTCAAGATTATGCTCAATGACAACCACCGTATTGCCTTGGTCACGTAATTTTAAAAGGGCGCACAGCAAATTTTCGATGTCGGCAAAATGTAATCCGGTCGTGGGCTCATCGAGCAGATAGAGAGTTTTACCAGTTGATTTTTTGCTAAGTTCCGAAGCCAGCTTGATGCGCTGCGCTTCTCCGCCCGAGAGCGTCGTCGAAGATTGCCCAAGGGTTAGATACCCTAGCCCAATGGCTTTGAGCAGTTCAAGTTTTTCGCGAATGGCCGCAAAGCCTGAGAAAAATTCAATGGCATCTTCCACGGAAAGATCTAAGACTTCCGCAATGTTTTTTCCTCTACAACGGACTTCCAACGTTGGCTCGTTGTAGCGCTGACCCCGGCAGTCTTCGCAAATGACGAGCATGTCGGGCATGAAACTCATCTCAAGTCTTTCAGAACCTTCCCCCCGACATTTTTCACAACGGCCGCCTTTTAGATTGAAACTAAAGCGCGACTGCGTATAACGACGAGCACGAGACTCCGCCATTTCGCTGAATAATTTTCGGATAAACCCAAAAAGATCCGTGTAGGTTGCCGGATTGGAGCGCGGTGTACGACCGATAGGCGACTGATCGATCTCAATCACTTTATCGATTCGCTCGGCGTGCTCCAGCTTTTTAAAGCGGCCAACGCGGTAATCTGTTTTCCAGATGCGGTTATGGAGTTCCCGGTAAAGTGTGTCATGCACCAGAGTGCTCTTGCCCGAGCCTGAAACACCGGTGACACAAATAAAAAGCCCCAACGGAAATTTCACGTCGATATTTTTTAGATTGTGTTCACTGCAGCCTCGCAAAACAAGGGCCTCTGCGCCGACGTAAGGTTTGCGGCGGCTGGAAATTGAGACTGAGAGTTCGCCGCTCAAATATTTGATCGTCAGCGAGTGTTTATCTTTAGGGGCCGCCAGCAAGTCTTTGACCGTTCCGGCCGCCATAACCTCCCCGCCATGCCGGCCTGCAGCCGGGCCAAGGTCAATCAGATAATCTGCGCGGCGCATCGTCTCGTCGTCGTGTTCGACCACAATGACCGTATTTTTCATGTCGCGCAGGTGCTCGAGCGCTGCCAGCAGGCGGGCATTATCACGGGGATGAAGTCCGATGCTGGGCTCATCCAGCACATAAAGCACCCCCGTAAGCCCCACACCGATTTGCGACGCCAAACGAATACGCTGCAGCTCGCCGCCGGCAAGTGTGGCTACACTACGATCCAGTGTCAGGTAGCCCAGCCCCACTTCGCTTAAAAAACGCAGTCGCTCCCGAATCTCTTTCAAAATAGGCTGGGTCACAGGCCCAAGCGCCGGTGAAAAAGACAACTTCTCAAAAAAAGGCACCGCCGCCTCCACCGCAAGAGCAGTCACTTCAGTAATCGGCTGTCCGCTAATTTTCACGCCGAGCGCCGTTTTCCCAAGTCTCTTTCCATGACATTCGCCGCAAACATCCTCTCGTAAAAACTTGCGGACTTTGCGTTTGATTTCTTCAGACGAGGTTTCGTGGAAAAGCCGCTCCAGCTCTTCAATCAACCCGGAAATATCCGGACAGCCCCACAGAAAGGCCTCACGCGCTTCCTCAGGCCACTCGTTGTAGGGAAGGTTCCATTCAAAACAAAATTTCTTCGTAAGATCGTGAAGCAGATCCTCGATAAAATATTTATTAAACGAGAAAAAGATTTCTTCACTCAGCGCCCCGCCCAAAAGGGGTTTAGCCGCATCACGAATCAATCCTTTTTTTTCAATCTGGGCCAGTTTGCCAAGCCCGCGACAGCGCGGACAGGCTCCATACGGGCTATTGAAAGAAAAAATATTTGGCACAAGCTCGGGATAGCTGACACCACAATCAGGACAATTGTGCCGTGTCGAAAAAAAATGCGTTTCGGCCTTGCGCGTCTCATCCGGCGGGACGTCTTCGACAAGCACCGCACCCTGCGCGAGCGCTGTTGCTTTTTCGAGTGAAGATTCCAAAGAAGTCCGGTTCTGAGCTCTCACTTTAAGGTGGTCGACCAGAATGTCAATGTCATGCCGCTGAGTCTTGTGCAGTTTCATATCGGGCTTAAGCGCAACCATTCGTTTATCAATTCGTGCCCGGGAGAATCCCTTTTTTAAGACATCCTCAAATAATTTCTGGTATTCCCCCTTGCGGCCACGCACACACGGTGCAAACACACGCACTTCACGGCCCTCAAAAGTCGATATCACCTCTCGCGTAATCTCAGGCAAAGTACGCGCTGAAAGCGCGCGGCCGCATTCATGGCAAGAGGCCTCCCCGGCTTTAGCATATAAAAGACGCAAATAATCGTAAACTTCAGTGACCGTAGCCACGGTCGATCGCGGGTTGTGCGTAATCTGCCGCTGTTGGATCGAAATGCTTGGGGAAAGGCCGCCAATGTAATCCACTTCAGGCTTCTTTAGTTTCTCAAGAAATTGGCGGGCATAAGAGGAAAGGCTTTCAAGATAGCGGCGCTGGCCTTCGGCGTAAATGGTGTCA
>CAYMUZ010000062.1:0-7444 GCA_964393875.1 uncultured bacterium
GATATTGGCGACGAAGAGCGTTGCAATCACAAGGGCTTTATCCAGGTGCCCTAGCGAAAGGAAAAACCAGCCGAGTGAGGCGAGGATGGGGAAAAAAATAAGGTAGGATTTACGTCGGTAGCCGAAAAGAGGAAGGCAATCGGAGAGTAATCCATAAATAATTTTTAAAAGCCATGGAACTGCAATAAGCGACGAAACGGTAGTAATCTCACCAATGCTCCAGCCGAGATTTCGCAAGTACAGAGGCAAAGCGACCGTGGTGATGCCAACGGCTCCCTGGGTGAAGTAAACCATGGCTGTCAAGTGTTTGACGTCGCGTGCGTGTTTAAGCAAAGAAATCTCTCGCCCTCTTTTGGCCGATTGTCTTTTGGTAGTCTTGAAAATCGATGAAAATCATCTGGGGTTTATTTTCCAGGTACCGTCGAGCAATCCGAAATCGTTCCTCTGGATGCATCTCCATCCGTCTGCTGGTCGCAAAAGTGAAATTTGTTCCGCACTCGGGACAGCGGTCGGCACGGTGAGGCTCAATGCCTATAGCCCGACAACGGCCGCAATCCGCACTCAAATCCCCGAGAATCAATAAATGCTCCTTGACCTCCTCGATGTCGAATTCCCGGAACATCCGAAGGTATTCACGCGTCATCGGTTGCCTGTCTCCGCCGAGAATCATCCGAATCGCCCGCTTGAGTGCCTGAGACGGCGAACTCCGGATCGTGGTGAAGGTTCAGGGAGGCCATCTGTCTGTTGACCTGCATGGCTTGAAGCTGACTTTTTTCATAAGAGCTCTGTGCCCACCGAAGGTGGTTTCCTAATTTTTCAAACTCCAAAAAAAATTTCCGCATGTCATTTTCAAGCTTGCCCAACTGATCAAGTATCGCCCGTGCCGACTGTTCAATCCGAAGTCCCTTAAGTCCGCGGGCGATGGTTTCAAGGTAAGCATAAAAACTCGTGGGCGACACAGCCAAAACTTTATGCTTGATGGCGTAGTTGAGCAGATGATCGTCGACGGAATCCTGAGTGATCATTTCATAATAAACACTCTCCGACGGAATATACATCAAAGCAAATTCCAAAGTTCCTTCGGCTGGCCGAATATATTTTTGAGCAATGTCGTCAATGTGTTTTTTGATATCTTGCACAAACTGCTTATGGGCAAGTCGCCGAGATTGTGTGTCGGTCGCTGCGTGCATGCGTTCAAAATTTTCAAGTGGGAATTTGGCATCGATGGGAACCATGCCCTGAGACAGATGAATGACCGCATCAACCTTTTGGCGGTCCAGAAAACTGTATTGCAATGCGTAAGCGTGAGCGGGAAGCACCTGAGACAAAAGATCTGCTAACAGCAATTCGCCAAGAGTCCCCCGCCACTTTGGACTTTGGAATAAACTTTTAATGGAAGCAACGTCCTGGGCGGTTTCAAGAATTTGTGCTGAAACCTGCTGAAGCGCGCCCAGACGATGTTCGACTGCCCCAAAAGAATGTTGGTGGGCCAGCAAGAGGGAATTCCAATCACAGCCTTGCCCGGAAGGATTTATTTTCTTAAACATCAGAAACGAAATCACTGCGGAAAAAAGTCCAAGAAAAAAAAATAGAAACGCACTATTCATCATGGGTGATTGACACTCACTCCGCGAGAATTTCACCTATCTCACTTAACGAACGTGATGTTAAGATCCTCCACATGCAGCGAGGATTCGCTGAAAATAAAAATTCTGCTTTGAGTTGCACGCTCAAGATCTTGCAAAGTGTGCTGGTCGAGGTCAAGGACCTTTTTCGAAACATCAGGATGAACATGGACATGCACAATGCGATGTCGGGTCTCGCCGATTGATTTTCGCAATTCTCGGAGGGTTTCAATTGACATGGTTGAAATCGATTTCACGACCCCTTTCCCCTGGCAATATTGGCAATGATCAAAAACAGAGCTTTCATGAGAAGGTCTGATTCGCTGCCGTGTCATTTCGACTAAACCCAATTCCGAAATGGGCAAAATATTGGTTTTAGCACGGTCCCGCATCACGGCCTCTTTAAATACACGAAACAGTTCGCGGCGGTGGTCTCCTCGTTCCATATCAATGAAGTCGATGACAATGATACCGCCCATGTCTCTCAACCGCATTTGTCGTGCAACTTCGTCTGCCGCTTCGACATTCGTCTTGAATACCGTTTCCTCTAAATCCTTGCTTCCGGTAAATTTCCCGGTATTCACATCAATCGCGACCAACCCTTCGGTTTGCTGAATGACGATATAACCACCGGATTTTAAATAAACATTTTTCTGATAGGTTTTGTTGATTTCCTTGGCGATGTTGTAATGTTCAAAAAGCGATGATCCTTGAAAAAGCTCAACGCGCATGGAGGTGCTCGGAACATAAAGTCCAAGAAAACGCTTCACCTTCAGCATCAAATCTTTATTGGATACGATCAGCGTATCGCTTTCTTCCATCAGGTGGTCGCGGATAATTCTTTCAACGAGTCCAAGCTCTTCGTGAATGAGGCTCGGCGCTTTTTTACGGGAAATCGACTGATGAATCCGTTTCCAGGTTTTGACCAAATATTTGATGTCACGCGTAAACTCCGCTTCTGACTTTCCTTCTGCAGCCGTGCGCACTATAAAACCGACGCCTTTTGGGATGTCCAGCTGCTTAAAAAGAGAGCGGATGCGGTCGCGTTCTTTGCGGTCGCCGATGCGGCCTGAGATCCCGATCTTTTCGTCACCTGGGATCATGACAAGATAGCGCGCAGGGATGGAAAAATGGGTGGTTAGCCGAGGCCCTTTTGTGCTGATAGGCTCTTTGACCACCTGGACAATCAGTTCTTGCCCAACTTTGAGAACTTCATCAATGCGCTTATGCCTCATGGAACGGCGGGAATCACGGGCGGGCCCCGACTCTTCCAATTCCGGGTCGGGTTCGGCATCCAGATCGATGGGTGAGCGCAAAGCATCGGCAACGTACAAGAATCCGTCCTTTTGGGTGCCCAGATTAATAAACGAAGCCCCCATACCCCGGATCACTGTTTTGACACGGCCCTTGTAGATGTTGCCAAACATACGAATGGCGTCAAGACGCTCGATATAAAACTCTTCCAACCGGCCGTCTTCAACAACGGCCACCTGAATTTCATTGGCTTCTTGATTGATTAAAATATCCCTTTTCATAGCACACCCCTTCTTTGCATCGGGAATCGAGGGAATCGGCTGGACGCGGCCTCAGTTTTGGGCAGAATTCAGACAATCGTGGTGGTGTTTGAGCTGGGGCAACCTGAAGAAGCAGGCCTATCGAAAAGGCGAGAAATGCTCTGATGAATAACATCAGAATTTACAGCCGCCCCCGATAGCTTGTTTTTCCCGTGATGCCAGAAGGCACACGCATCGTACTGTTTCATAGAAAAAGTACGACTCAGGAGATGGGGGTGGGAGTACCCCATTGTCTGGGCGCACACAGGCGCCTGAAAAGCCTCATACACCAACTTTTTATCCTCGGATCCTCTTTGGTTACGGTAACTTAAACAATGACGGTAAAAAAAATTCCACAGATAAAGGCACTGATTCATTCATGCTGAATGTGGTATTTATAACGGCCCTATAATACCAAAACTGCCTGGGTCAGACCACTACTATTCCCCTGCTGCAGGTATAAGCGTTGCCCTTTTGCTCCGCGACTGGGTTATCTTCTAGAAAAATCAATCCGCGTTCGTCGACACACAACCGGATGGCTTTGACAAAAGGACCCAGCCCAGCTCGCTGGGCTGAGAGCATAAAGTGTGCGGCGCCTACTTCCTTATCCGTATGATAAAAAAGACGAAATCCATCGTAGATTGGCGCGTTCCAGCGAGGATCCAAAAAGCGTCGTCGCCCATGACTTGTTTCAGTCAATCCCGTACGCGAAGCCGCATATCCGCTTGTTCCCCCTGCGCTGACTTTATAGGCTTGGTTTGCTGAATGAAAAAGGCGAAGAGCCCCCTTCATGCTTTCTTCTTGTGAAGCAGCGCGGCCTTTGAGATACGAGGGCACCACCACAAGAGAAATCCCCGCGATAATGCCGCTGATCACCAGTCTCTGAATGCCTGCCAGCCCAGCTTGCGAACGCCCCCTAATACCAATCGGATGCTGCATGATTAGTAAATCGACTTAGAAGCGTAAAACTGAACCTGCGTTATATTTGAAGCTCTCGCCACAGATATTCCAGTGCTTTCATCGTACTGCGGCGACGAATTTGCTCGCGGTCTCCTAAAAACTCGTGGCGATGGACGCTGACAAGACGCCGCGTGGCTAACGCAATGTAGACCAATCCGACGGGTTTCTTCGCACTGGCGCCTGAAGGTCCGGCGATTCCGGTAATTGAAAGACCATACGTTGAGTTTAATTTCTCTCGCACGCCGCACGCCATGAGCTGGGCAGCTTCCGCGGACACAGCACCCCGAGTTCTCAAAACGGGGCGCGTGACTCCCACAATACTTTTGACCGTATTGTTATAGCAAACCACCGCTCCCTTAAATGCGCAACTGGCACCCGGTTCCGCCGTGAGCAGAGATGACAGCAGTCCCCCCGTACAGCTTTCAGCAACCGTCAGGGTTTCTCCTCTGGCTTGCAACGATTCCAAAATGACCGAAGAGAGCGATTTCTCTGCATAGGAATAAATAAAATTCCCAAGTCGCTGCGAGACTTTTGATTTTAGTCGACGTGCGGTCACCGCCTCCTCTGTGCCGAGCCGTAAAGTAACCTCGCCCGCGTGCGGGTAGATTCCGAAATCAAAGGGCGTGTCAAAAAAGTCTTTACCGAGATTTTCCATAATGGCGGGTTCAGAAAGGCCGACGGTGCGAGCAATAACCTGAAAAAATTTTGGGCGGTTTGGAAATGCTTTGCGAATCACCCCCAATGCCTTTTTCTTAAACAAATTTTCAAGCTCGTGCGGAACACCTGGCAGGACAATTAGCATTTGATTTTTACTCTGCACCGAGAACCCCAGTGCGATTCCGTCATGATTGATCAGCGGACGCGCGCAGGAAGGATAAAGTGCTTCCTGCCTCACCGACTCGGGCAGTGTTTTCCCCAGTTTTTTATAAACCGCAATAATCCGTCGCCACTGCGTCAGAGAGAGTCTTAGCGGAACCCGGTAAAACTCTGCGATGGCTTGGCGGGTGACATCATCAGGTGTGGGACCCAATCCGCCTGAAGCAATGACAAGGTCACTTATTTTGAAAGCGTCACGAAGACAACAGCAGATTTCGTGGGGTTTGTCATCACAGGCAAGCACGCGTTGTACCGTAAATCCGAGGCGAGTGAGATGTTTGCCAAGAAAAGCTGCGTTGGTGTTGACCGTAGAACCTTTGAGTAACTCAGCCCCGATTGAAACAATGGACGCATTAAAGTTCTTTTTCATATTTGACTTTCGGGCTATCCCCGGACAAAAAACCACCACACGCAAAGCCATGCATACACACCGGCACCGAGATCATCCAAGAGAACGCCCCAAAAACCAGGAATTTTTTCAAGCTGACGCAACGGGAATGGTTTCACAATATCAAAGAAACGAAAGAGAAAAAAACCGGCGATAACGGTGGAGGGTGTCATGGGCAAAAAAGCGAGAGTCACAAACATCCCGCAGGCTTCGTCCAGGACGACAAATCCGGGATCTTTAAGATCGGTCGAGAGACGCTGAAATGCCCAAAAACCAGCGCCTGCAAGCAAAAGACCTATCGTTACGTAAAGCCAGCTATTCCAAGCGCATAAAAGAATGATTACGCAGGCAAGCGCGCTTCCCCACGTACCCGGAGCTGGTTTAAGCAACCCAACGCCCATGGCGCAGACATATTTTGCAAAAAAAGGACTCTGGAACAGTGCACGGTTATTTCGGCAAAAAGAAAATCCGGAATAGACGGATAAGAAAATACTACCGGCCAAACTAATCGCTTCTAAAAATTTAAAAACAGCCGTCGAACCATTCATTGCCGGAATTTCCTGCGAAACCATCCATAAAATAGAAGAGCTAAGCAAGGCCGTTTGAAACCCATGTTTAATTTTCCCAAGTGCTTCGGACCCGATCGACTTCCCCTCCAGCAGCCAGCCGATCCTAAAAAAAGTTACCAGAATTTCACGTGCAAAAATAGGGGCCAACAGCCATGGCGAATAGAATCCACGCAGCGCAAACGCCCCCATCAAGCCGAGTGTAAGCATTTTGTCTGCGAGCGGATCTATAAACCGCCCCAGAGAGGATTCGAGTTTAAATTGACGAGCAATGAGGCCATCAAAAAGATCTGAAAAGGCGGCCGCCGCAAATAAAAAAGCCGCCCAGACGTGGTCGGAAGGAGAATTTGAGAGAATCCAAAGCGGCAGCACGAGTGCCGAGAGAGCTCGAAAAAGCGTGAGCCCGTTGGGCCCAAACAATTGCTTAGGACGAAAGGCTTCCGAGAAGGTCATAGTCCGTGGCATCCGTTATTTTTATGTCATAAAACTGGCCGGGGATCATCGGTTTTTCAGATTTCACAATCACACTGCCATCGATCTCAGGCGCATCCATGTAGGATCGTCCGACCCAGGAATTATTGAGACGGCTGCTTTCGATCAATACGCTCAAGTGTCGGCCAATGAGGCGCTCGTTGTTTATCCGCGAAACCTCCTGCTGAACACTCATCGCTATTTTTAACCGGTTTTTTTTGAGCGCTTCTGGAATTTGCCCCGTCATCGCAGCCGCCGGGGTTCCTGATTCTTGCGAATACGTAAATATTCCGGCCCGCTCGAATCGTGCGTCACGGATAAAATCAAGTAGTTCTGAAAAATCAGCATCCGTTTCTCCGGGAAAACCAACAATGAAGGTCGTGCGGATTGCAAGATCGGGCACATGCCGTCTAAATTTTTCAATTAATTCGTACGTGCGTCGTTTGGTAATTCCCCGCTTCATCGCGTTTAGCATCTTATCCGAGGCGTGTTGCAGCGGCATATCCAGGTAATGACACATTTTTTTAGAATCACGCATGGCCATCATCATTTCCTCCGTAAGGCATGCCGGGTAGGCGTACAGGACCCTGAACCATTCCAGCCCCCTGACCGTATCCATGCCTCGAATCAAATCCGGGAGTAAGAAACGATCAGAAATGTCACGTCCGAAATACGTGGTGTCTTGCCCGGTCAAAAGCAGTTCTTTGGCGCCCTGATCACACAAACGTTGGGCTTCGTTTAGAACGTCTTCAATTGTGCGCGAGCGGTGCTTTCCGCGGAAACTTGGGATGGTACAAAAGGTACAAACGTGGTCACACCCTTCAGAAATCTTGACATACCGATAGTGTGCCGGGGTTAGAATGACGCGCAGATCTTCCGCCGACGAGAGGTATCCCGGAGCGCCGACATGGAGAAACTTTTTTCCTCCGCTCACCCGCTCAACGACTTCCGGAATACGGCCGTAATCGCCTGACCCAATGAAGGCGTCAACCTCCGTCAATTCTT
>CAYMUZ010000063.1:0-5603 GCA_964393875.1 uncultured bacterium
TGCGATTAGCAATCAACACATCCACTCCGGAATCACGCAGGTTCAAGCCCTGTCCGCGGCCCTGAATCCCGTAACCGACAATCGCCACTTTTTTATTTTTCAGCTCCAGAATATCGGCGTCCTGGTCATAGTAAATTTTCATACTGAAGTCCTTTCCTCGTGGGAACTTTAAACTTTCGCAAGCTTGCCCGAAAATTTCCTTTTGGGACGGGTTTCAATCGCCACAGCCGGCGCTGTCGTCGTAGGGGCCGTCAGTTCGGTTTTACGCGCCATCGCAATCAATCCCGTCCGCACGACTTCCCGAATTCCAAAAGGCCGCAATAACTCAAGCATGGCATCTATTTTACTTTCACCGCCGGTCACTTCAATCGTCAGTGTCTTGGAATTCACGTCCACAATTTTGGCGCGAAACGTATTCACGATTTGCATCACTTCGTTACGGCTCTGTGCTGGCGCAAAAACCTTAACGAGCACAAGCTCGCGGTCAATCAGTTCATCGTGGGTGAGATTCACCACCTTGATTACATCCACCAGCTTATTGAGCTGTTTCATAATTTGCTCTACAACGCGATCATCCCCATGGGCGACGATCGTCATGCGTGAAACTTCCGCATCTTCCGTCTCCCCGACGGTCAGGCTGTCGATATTAAAACCCCGCGCTGAAAAAAGCCCCGACACGCGCGCCAACACCCCAAAATGATTTTCTACCAGCACTCCGATTGTATGTTTCATAATTCCCCTTTTGCTTCGTCCAATAATCTCGTTTAGGCCATATCCATAACCTGATCAAGCGCGTGCCCAGATGGCACCATCGGATACACATTATCTTCCTTGGCGACCAGGCAATGCACCAGCACAGGCCCTTTATAAACCAAGGCTTCTTTAATTCCTGGTATCACTTCCTCGGCCTTGCGGATTTGAATCGCCTTCATTCCGTGAGCCTCTGCAATTTTCATAAAATCGGGATTGGATGCGCCCAATTGCGATCCCGAATAGCGGTGACGATAAAAAAGCTCCTGCCACTGCCGCACCATTCCGTGGTGGTTGTTATCCATAATAAAAAGTTTTATCGGAATTTTGTAATAGGATGCCGTCGCTAGTTCACACATCGTCATCTGCACGGAGCCATCGCCATCCACACAAATCACTGTTTCTTTGGGACGCGCCATCTGAGCGCCGATGGCTGCGGGCAGCCCATAACCCATAGTTCCAAGCCCACCGGAGGTCAACATACTGCGCGGCGTCTTGAACTGGTACCACTGAGCCGTCCACATCTGGTGCTGTCCCACACCGGTCGTGACAACAGCCTCGTGATTTGTCAGTTCGCCAATTTTGGCAATAATGTGCTCCTGGCGAATGGAGTCCTCTGATTGGCGATACTTCAGCGGATGCTTTTTCTTCCACTCGGCAACCTGGTTCAGCCAGGGCTTGATGTCACGCCGGCGGTCCTTCACCAATCGATTGAGCTGCCGCAAAACGTGGCGAACATCGCCCACCACAGAAACATCGACCCGCACCGTTTTGGAAATCGAAGCGGGGTCAATGTCAATGTGAATGATTTTGGCAAGTGGGCAAAATTTTTCGACATGTCCCGTGACACGGTCGTCGAAGCGCGCCCCAACCGCGATTAACAGATCTGATTTCTGCACCGAATAATTGGCATAAACCGTACCGTGCATGCCCAGCATACGCAGGGAAGAGGGATGATCCTCCGGAAAAATGCCGAGTCCCAAAACCGTTGTGGTGATCGGAATACCGGTTTTTTCAACGAGCTCAAAAACTTCCTTGTGGGCTCCCGATCCCACGGCTCCGCCACCCACGTAAAGGCACGGGCGCTTGCTCTGCTGAATCATTTCGGCCGCTTTGGCAATCGCAGAGCTATCGCCTTGTTTGGGGACGGAGTAGCCGCGGATAGACACTGTTTTTGGGTACTCGAACTCTGCGGTAGCACGACTGACATCCACAGGAAAATCAATGAGCACCGGCCCAGGACGGCCGGTTCGCGCAATATAGAAAGCTTCTTTAACAATACGCGTGATATCACGCACATCACGCACAAGATAGTTGTGCTTAGTGACCGGCCGCGTAATACCGATCACATCGGCTTCCTGAAATGCATCACTTCCAATCGCTGTGGTTGCCACCTGTCCGGTGATGCACACGAGCGGCGCAGAGTCCATATAGGCCGTAGCGAGGCCGGTCACTGTGTTAGTGGCCGCCGGCCCGGACGTCACGATACAAACACCGGGCCTGCCGGTCGCACGTCCATAGGCGTCGGCCATATGCGTCGCACCCTGTTCATGCCGTACCAAAATAAATTTGAGTTTGGAATCGTAAAGAGCGTCAAATGTGGGCAAAATCGCCCCGCCCGGAAGTCCGAACACCACTTCCACGCCCTCTTCTTCAAGACTGCGAATCAATATCTGCGCACCTGTCAACTTCATTTTAAATCTCCCCTTCGGGTTAAACGGTGAAAAATTCTTTCACCGACGCGCGAACTCGCGCTTTCAAAGTTTGGCTATGACTGGTCTGAAAATCGCGCCAATCGCGGTTTTGGGTTTCAAGAGCTTCAAAAAGTTCTTTTTTAAATTCAATTTTTTCAAGCTCTTCGGGAGAGCCGACCTTCTTCACCACAACCGGATAACCCTTTTTTTCAAAGGGATAAGCCTGCTTGGCCAGAGCCTCTAAAAGCTTTGGCGCTGTAGCCGGCGCATAAATTAAAAATGGCCTTTGCTCACTTGAATCCCCCCGTAACCGCACCAACTGCTGATAACGCCCTTCCCACGCCGCACCGATGAGCGCCACAGCAGAAAAAGCTTCCGGATGCTGTGTCCCGAGATAAGCCGCGTAGTGAGCGCCACCACCGGCGCCAAAAAGATAGATACTGTTTTTATCAATTCGATAGCGCTCCGACACTTCCCGGATGACTTTCAAAATCCATGCATCCATGGCCGTCGGCAAGTCTTCTGGCCGCAAATTCGACGGCGCCATCACAATCAAACTGCGGCGCTTCGACATCCCTTCCCAATAGGCCAATGCCTTTTCAGGCGATTCTCCCTCGGAAGGGATGGTCACCACCAGCGGATAATTGACCTTCGGCGAGTAGGTCTCAGGCACCAACAGCGCCACCGGATAACGCGCATCCTCAAGCTGAATAATTCCTGTAGGAACGGCGGCCGGCGCTTCCGAACGTCCCAAAGCGCACCCCACACCCAGCAAATAAAAAAAGATTGCAATTTTTTTAGTCATGGAAGAACTTGCGGCGGCGGCAAAAAAACGTACCGTTACCAAAAAGTTGTTGATTATAGACTAGATGGCTCACGTCTGTCAATTCGCCTAAGTCACTATGAGGAAACGGGATGGAGCGAGAAAGAAAACGCTCAAAGGGTGTCAATGAGATTCGCCCATTTGAAACCGTACCGCACCCGAGGCCACAAGACACAGTGCTTCCGGATAAATCTCATACTCGAGCGCGTGGACGCGGGCTTCCAGACTTTCCCGCGTATCCCCCGGAAGTACGGGAACCTTCCGCTGGCAGATAATGGGCCCTGCATCCACTTCGGGAACCACAAAATGCACGGTGACTCCCGTCTCAGAAACTTTTGCTTCCCAAGCATCCTGAATGGCATGCGCGCCGGGAAAGGCCGGCAAATAGGAAGGGTGAATGTTGAGAATGCGTCCTTCATACCGCCGGACAAAAGACGCGCTCAAAATCCGCATAAATCCTGCCAAGAGCAAATAGTCGGGACTCTCCTCATCCACAACCCGCGCTATTTCATTTTCAAAGGCCGGTTTATCTGCCAAATTTTTCCGATCTACCACGGTAGTCTTCACACCCAGACGCGCCGCCCTCTCAAGCGCCGCCGCGCCAGGCCGGTCGCTGATCACCCGCAAAACACGGGCCGGCACTTCGCCCGCCTGCATTTTTTTGATCAAGTTTTCCATATTGGTCCCGCTTCCTGAAACAAAAAGAACCGTTTTAATCATGCGCCATAGCCCGTTCGGGTTCGTGGTCTGAAAAAATTGTTTTCGCAGCCGCCCCGGCGATCACAATCACAAACTCACCCCGTGGTGTCTGCTTTTTAAATTTTACAATCAACTCGCTCAGACGACCGCGAACCACCTCTTCAAATTTTTTTGTGAGCTCGCGTGTCACCGCCGCTTCGCGGTCTCCCAAAATTTGCTGTGCTTCTTCCAGAAATTTTAACATTCGAAACGGAGACTCGTAAAAAACCAGCGTATCGGGTCTTTCGCAAACGGCTGCAAAGCCTTTGCACCGAGCAGAGCTTTTGGGGGGAAGAAAACCAAAAAAACTAAACTGATTCACTGGAAGCCCTGAAACCAAAAGCGCCGCAAGACAAGCGGACGGCCCCGGCAGTGATTCAATGCGAATACCGCGGCGCACGGCTTCGCGCACCAGCGGAAAACCGGGATCTGAAATCAGAGGGGTTCCCGCATCGCTGACGAGCGCCACCACGGCACCCGCCTGCATTCTCTCCGCGAGCTCCTGAACCCTTCCAGGCCCGCTATGCTCATGGAAACTCACCAGTGGTTTTTGAATGTCGTAGTGATCGAGCAAGTGACGCGTGTGGCGGGTGTCTTCGCAGGCAAGCACATCCGCCTGCTTCAGGACCTCAAGAGCACGCAGGGTGATGTCTTTTAGGTTTCCAATGGGTGTCGCAACCAGGTAGAGCATGGGCCCTTGCCGGCCTTACTTGTTACGCTCGAGCACGTAATCGAGAAGTTTGTCCAGACTTTGCTTCACAGGGGATGCCGGAAAAAGTTTTAATTCCTCCCGAGCCAGCAGACTAAAATCTCTGGCCTTGCCGGCGGCATATTCAAGCGTTTTTGCATCTCTGATTTTATCAAGCAGCGCCCGCAGTCTGCCGGATTCACCCCCTGAATTAAAAAGACCTGTAATTTCACCACGGTCTGCTTCGTTTGAAAGAGCCAGCAGGCGAATGAGGGGCAGGGTTAAAACGCCGGCTTCAAGATCGGCTCCCAGGGTTTTCCCAAATTCATGTTCATTCCCCGTGAAATCTAGGCAGTCATCCACAATTTGAAACGCCATGCCAAAATAATGCCCGAAACGATAGAGGGCTGCAGCTTCCCCCTCCTCGGCGCCACCAAAACGCGCACCCGATTCGATGGCGCAGGCAAGCAGCACGGCTGTTTTTTTGCGCACAATTTCAAAATAGCTGTCTTCGGTCAGATTAAAATTATTTTTCTGACTAAGTTCGTGGATTTCTCCATCGCAAACCTCAGCCGCTGTTTTAAGAAATAATGCAAAGACCTCCCGAGAACCTTCGCGGTGGATCACATCGAGCGCACGGTCATGCAGGTAGTCACCCACCAGCACTGCGGTCTGAGCACCCCACTTCACATTGACTGTCGGCAGATTGCGCCGGAGGTAGGCAGAATCAATAATATCATCATGAATGAGTGTCGCGGCGTGAAAAATTTCATACGAGGAGGCCAAGCGAATCAGCGCGAAATTCTGTGTCTCAACTAATTGCGGCTCTTTAATCGCCGCTCCCAAAAGCGTGAGCGCGGGACGCAGCAACTTACCTTTGCCTGAAAAAAAATAACGAATCACATCCGTT
>CAYMUZ010000064.1:0-2818 GCA_964393875.1 uncultured bacterium
GGCGAAAAGAAAATCGTCATCCACACTCCTGGTAAAGCCCAATTCGGCGAGATCCAGCTTCTATTTGTGCCCGAGACGCCAGTCGCTCCTGCCGCAGCGCCCGTTGGCGGTTTGCCGCAAACTTCGCTTGTGAATGGCCCCATAAAATCCGTCCAGGGTCTGCAGGATTATTTAGAGTACCGCTTGGCGAAAAAGGGGGATATTGAACGGGTCAATTCTAATCCAAAAGAACAGGTCATATGGACGGATGGCACGAACAATCTCCATATCAAGCGTTCGGATGAAAATCAACCTTTCACGCAGGCGATCTTCTATCTTTTTAGGAATACCGAGGATGGTATTCTTATCTTAAAAGTTGAAATTGAAGATGGCCAAAAGATTGCTTTTGAGCTGCAGATACAAACCTGGGGTGACCCCGCGGGCAATAATAGGAAATATCTTGGCCGGGTTAGAATCCCATGGAGTGAATTCGAAGGGCTTCAGATGTCCGGTGTGGACCAGCTTTTTTATCTTAAAATTTTCTTGGCGCCGGATTCCGAAGAAGCCGGGCGATTTCAATCATTTTTAAAAAGCCATGGGATGAAAGAGAATGAGTCATGGGGAATTTTGCCCGCAGGAAACGTCCGCGGAAAAGCGCAGATTATTCTCGCAAAACCGGAAGAGGCGAAGCCCGTCCAGAATTCCGGGGACACAAACCCTGATTCTCAAGACGAATTAAGTAGAGTGTCCCCAGATGCCAGTTCAGGAGCGCAAGCGGCGCCAGGCAGGGCCAATTGGGTCGATGATGGTCAAACTATTCCGTTGCCGCCGGATAATGCGGCTTGGGGGATGCTGCTTGAGGATCTGCCGAAACAAAACGACAAAGAAAAAGGCTATTTCTTTTTCTTTCCGCCCGAAACGACGGCTCCTTCGATGGCGACCAAGTCAAAGATAGGCAATCGAAATGTGCCAGGGACTTTCATGAAATTGACAGATCTGGACCAGTCGGAATATGCGGCTCATTTTGAAAATGGGATGGCACTTGTCTTCAGTACGATACCGTCAGAAACCTATTTCTGGGTTCAACGCGCAAGAGGAGATTCAATTCAAGACTTGACGAGCGTTAGAATCTCACAAGCAGTTTCTCAAAAAAATGCTTTTCTTGTAAAACCGGAATTTTCAAAATCAAAGAAGCATGAACTTTACATGTACGTTGAAGCGATGGACACCGAAACGGTTATAGAGTTGATGAAACTGGCGGAAGAGCTTTTGAGGAATGATGTGACCGCCGGCTTTAATCCGGACCGTACCGTTTTTACCGCCGAATCTAAAAAAGCCCGGGTTGTGATTGCCGAGTTGAGCGAGGAAGTTAAAGCGCGCGTCCGTGATTTTGAGCGGGAACGGTTTGAGGAACTTTACCCCAATAACAGGGATGGAATTTTAAATTTTATCCGCCGCTATGAAGACAAAGTTATTTCCCTGACGACTCTGGGTACTTGGCTGGCGGTTTATGAATCCGACTATGCAGAATTTTCCTCATCAAAATCTTTGCGCGTTTCTAAAAAGACAGCGCGCGCTATTTTGAAATTTGTGGTTGATAATCCGCAGGGTGCCCCAGCCTTATCACGCCCTCCGGAAGATTTGGACAGCGCATTACGGATCGTGATGCGCGGGCTTGAACGAGAGCGCCGGGAGAGTCGAAGTGAGCTGAGAGAAAGTAAAGAGGGGAAAGGTAAAAGGGGAAAGGGGAATGGTAAAAGGAAAAGCATCTCTTTACCCTTTACCCTTTACCCTTTCCCCTCACACCAGTCTGTGCTTTCAGACATCGACTACGCCATCCAAAAGGGCTTTGTGAGTGCACGCTTGGCCAATCGCGGTGGCGTCACTTACGAAGTGATTAGTGATCCCGTCGGGCTGCCCGGCGACAATATGTTTTTGCATTTGGATCTGAAGCAGCAGCTCTCTGACTTAGGTTTTATCGTCAATGGCCAGCCTGTGACGACGCTGGTGAGACAAACGGAAAATGGACCGCGCATTTTGATCCACGAAGCCTTGTTTAATTCTCTACAGAATTCTTCAGTGTCATCTTCACATATTCTCCCTATGTCATCCCCGCATGCTTTAGGCGGGGATCCCCGACAGATGATTTCGAGGATGACTGGCAGAATACAGGAAAGCCTGAGCTACGCAAATGCACAAATGAAAGCAGCGCCGCTGGCGGTGCTTAAAGAATCCAAATTGGTCGTGGTGACGGCACAAATCGTGCGTAAGAACTACGGCGTTGCGCGAACGATCGAAAACCTGATTGCCTTGGGCTACAAAGTGGTGATTCATGAAGATGCGACGCTGGCGGATGCGCAAGCGCAGCAGGCTTTTTCTCAAACTTACGGATTGACCGGGCTTGTGCAGGCCAAAGCCATTGGATTTGTGAAGGGAAGCAGAGCCGAACTGCGCGGCCAGCTTATTAGCGCCGCCGGAAGACAACTGGCCAAAGGCGACGTGGTCGCGATTGGGTTTAAGGGTGAATTTGAGGCTGAAGATTTTACGGGCCAACAGCAGTTAGAGCTGGATGCAGATGTGCTGGGCGTGCAAGCGAACCGCCGGGCGGATTATCCCGTGCTGTGGCTGGGAGCAAGACTGGTGAGCCAGCCGGCTGAAGTGGAGAAATTGCCCGAGACGGTAATCAGCCGTGCGGGTGAGGGTGTCTGGCAATTACACCAGACGCCATCAGCGCTTGAGATGTCCGTGGGCCTGGCGGCAGAAATCGCTCATTATCAACGCGCTGCTGAGCAGCTGAAGATCGCGGCTTAGAGATCCCCGCCTAAAGCATGCGGGGATG
>CAYMUZ010000065.1:0-10448 GCA_964393875.1 uncultured bacterium
ATGGCGATGCTTCTTAGTCAGCGAAAATGTCCGGCGCCATTCACATTCATTAAACATTATGACTTGAGTTTGGCATTTTTCCCTCTCTCTCCTGGGGAGAGGGCAGGGTGAGGGGGCGCTCGGAGATTTTACCCCTCATCCCAACCTTCTCCCCCAAGGGGGAGAAGGAGTCTGAAAGAAAGTGCAGAACTCGAGACTTAATTGAGCTCTTAGATCCTTCTTCGTCCTGCGAATACGGCGTCGAAGCGAGAGCGACACACCGCTAACGGCGGTGTGTACAAAACAAAAGTCTTTCCTTCAACTCCTTCCTCCACCCTCTCACTTCAAAGCGACTTTGATCTTATCAATCTCAAAGATTGAGACGGCTTCAATGCAGTCATCTAACCGGTAGTTTTCTTTTCCGGGATGAATCACGAACAGTTTTTCCAATTTTAAATCGCGGAGGGCAATTCGCATCGAAGGGGTCAAGCTCGGCCGCTCATTTAGTTTGATCTCAAAGCCGGTTTTTCTTCCGTTTTTCAGAAAAAGAAGATCCAGTTCCGCCCGATTGTGAGTCGCCCAAAAATAAGCGTCGTCCGGCTGCAATCGTTTGAATAATTCTTCGATCACATACCCTTCCCACGAGGCGCCCCGCTTGGGATGATTTTGAAAGTCCTTGTCATTCTGGATACCAAGCAGCAAGTGCAACAGTCCCGAATCGCGCACATAAATTTTGGGAGCCTTCACCTGCCTTTTGCCGAGGTTTTCATGCCACGGTTGAAGCTGGCGTACCATTAAAAGATGCTCAAGATAGTCCAGATACTTTCGCACAGTCGGCTGACTCACCCCAAGTGACGCGGCTGGATCAGCCGCATTCCAAAGCTGTCCGTGGAAATGCGCCTGCATTGTCCAAAACCGGCGAAACATCGGCGCCGGAATATTTACCCCCATTTGCGGAACATCCCTCTCAAGGAAAGTTTGAACAAATTGCTTACGCCAAGCAAAGCTGCTCTCGTTAGAACGCGCAAGGAAGGAATGCGGAAACCCGCCGCGAAACCAATGCTGTTTAAGCTTTTGGGGCGTGATTTCCGTGAGTGAAAAGCCGCTCATCTGGATTGTTTCGATTCTTCCGGCCAATGATTCGGAAGACTGTTTCAAAAGTGCGGGACTGGCACTGCCTAAAATCAAAAATTTAGCAGGCAACGGTTTACGGTCTGACAATACCCGAAGCAGTGGAAATAATTCGGGTTTGCGCTGAATTTCATCAATGACCACAAGCCCCCGAAGGCCAACCAGCTCACTCTTGGCATCTTCGAGGCGGACTAGATCATCGGGATCTTCCAAATCATAGTAGTTTTTCTCAGTGGGAGAGAGAAACTCGCGTACCAATGTCGTTTTACCGCATTGGCGCGGCCCCACCAAAACCACAACACGGCTACGCCGAATAGATTTTTGAATCTGCTGTATCAAATCTAGACGTTTAATCATGCGGAAATAATACCATGAAAATTGAAACTGTCACTTTCAATTTTCATGGTGCTTCCGCACTGTCCAACTCTTTAATAAAAGGTACTCCCTTCTAAGAGTACCAGGTTCGTTATCACAAAGAGACAGGTTAAACCTGGGCTCGCCCTGAGTCAATGGGGTTTTGGGGATGGATCCCCCGCCTCCGGCGGACAAGCCGCTAAAAGCATGCGGGGATGACAGAAAAAGAAGGCTCCGGGGATGCAATACTTAATTGAGGTCTGAGATCCTTCACCGTCCCGCACCTGGTTCGCAGGACGCGAGAGAATCGATGGGCGAAGAGCCAGCTCCCTACGCAACCTGTTTGAGAGGATAGCTCTCGAGATTCTCGAGAGACTTGAGATCGAGATCCAGATCCAGAGAAGGCCAATAAAGGTGGTGCCCGTGAAGCAGATTCACGCGGTGAATATCTTCAACCCGCGCTTTTCGAAACCATGGGAATTCTGAAAAGGGCAAAAAATATTCCTTCGCCTTAATCAAAAGCCACAGGCCATGAAGGCTGATGTGGCTTACTTCAACTCGCGAAGTGCTTTTTCCAAGCTTTTTTGATTTCATTTTGATGTGTCTCCACAATCATTTGCAGTTCTTTCAACTGGCGCACATCGAATCCATAAAAATGTGCTAATGCAACCACCGGCTCAACCCAGAACTTAGCTTCGCCGTCGGGACCCGTGATATGAACATGCAATCGTGATTCTTCACGTGAAAAAAAGAAAAACCGATAACTTTTATATCTGAAAACCGTTGGGCTCATGCTTTTGTAAATATAGCATGAAAAACCTCGTTTTCAGTGTTTTTTATTGCCCTCTAGTACTGGGAGTAAAGGCAGACGCGGAAAATGTGACGGGCGTCAATTATTATTTCTCTCTGGCGACAATTAGAATTCCCGATCTTTGATACAAAAATAGTAGTAGTGTTTTCTCTTTCTTTTTTTGCTTCTTTTCCCCTTTCTCTTTGTGGATTTGTGGATAACGAACCTCTCCGCGAAGCGAGGCCGAAAACCCGGGCATAGTTTGAGTCGTCCGCAGCCGGGAGACCCTCTGCAATCGCATTTAAACGCAAGGAATCCGGGCAAAGGTTCTCAATTCTCATGAATTTCCCTTTTCCTTGGGTTCCGTCCTGGCCCCGTCCTTTTTGGCTGATTCGATCCGGTAGCTCGTGATATTGAGCTCCAGGATCACACTGTGATGAACGATCCGGTCAATGGCGGCGGCCGTCATCATCTGGTCTTTGAAGATGTTGTCCCATTTTGAGAACGGGAGATTGCTGGTGATCATGACGCTGCCGCGCTCGTATCTTTCCGCCAGGAAGGTGAAAAACACCTCCATCTCCTCTTTGGCCTCCTGGACATAACCGATGTCATCGATGATGATCCCGTCGAACCCGCCGAACTTCTTCAAGAGCTTTGCCAGCTTCAGCTCTTTTTTGGCCCTCAAGAGATCCTGCAACAGAATGGCGCAGGAGGTGGCGTAGATCCGCTTGCCCTTTTTGATGAGCTCCTGGCCGATTCCGGAGACCAGATGCGTTTTCCCGCTGCCGGGGTTGCCGAAGACCAGGAGATTTTCGTGACGGTCGATAAATTCCCCGTCGCGGAGTGCTTTGACCTGGTGGAGGACTTTGATCGGACGGCGCTTCATCTCGAAAGACTCCAAGGTCTTCTCAAGCGGCAGGCGAGATTCCTTGAGATAACGCGCGATGCGGTTTTGGCGGCGGCTTTCGCACTCTTGCCTCAAGACGCCCAAGAGGAACTCTTCGTAGCTGGCCGTCTCCTTGCGGGCCTCGTCGGCCATAGCAGAGTATGAATGAAGGACCTTCGAGAGGCACAACTCCTTGAGGCGTCTCTCCAGCTCTTCTGATTGGCGTTTATGCATAGACTACCTCGCTTTCCAGAAGTGCATCGTAGGCCGTGAGAGGTACCTCGTGAACGCTGACATCGGTGGCCGGCCGGATACGCGAACCAGATCGGATGATCTCTTCGATACCTTGCGCCGTAAAGGGTTCTTGTTCCGACAAGAGCACGCCAATGGCCGCCTGCGTCACGCTCTCGCCCTCACCGGCGGCGATCGTGAGGATTTTTAAGTATTCCTTGTCGGCTCTCATCGGATTTTATTGTTTAAGCGCATCGTAAGCAATCCGGAAGTGACTGGATGGGAACATGTCCGCCCGATACCGGTAGTTGGCGAAGTACAGGTACCGGTTCCAAATGAACCAGGTTCAATTAGAACCGGTATAGATTTTTCCAGATTTTTCAGATGCCGCCCGGCACCTTACTTCGTTAATAGATTTTTTAACCTGTAGCTTGTACTTCTCCCGCCCGCAGAATCCTTGATAAGGATTTCCTTTTCAACCAGCTCAAGAATGTCACGAAGAGCCGTATCCTGAGAGCATTTCGCGATCTGCGCCCATTTGGAGGAGGTTAACTTCCCCTCAAATCCCTCGAATAATTTATTGATCATTGCTCGCTGCCGCTCATTGACTGATTCAGCCGGGTGGAGGTCCCAAAAATGCACTTTCTTAAATACATCTGCCAAAGTCGTTTCAGTGGCATTTAACGCCCGGTCTAAACAGCCCAGAAACCATTCCAACCAAGTCGTGATATCGATGGCAGAGCCTGAGCCCGCGTCTTTATCCGGCGTGTTTTTCTGTGACTCCTCAAGCACGTCATAATAGACTTTCCGTTCTTTGCGGATTCGGGCAGACATGCTGTAAAAGCGCTGTGCACTGCCGTCCGCACGCGCGAGCTGCATATCCGTAATTGCTCGGGCTATGCGCCCATTACCGTCCCCGAAGGGATGAAGGGTCACAAACCACAAATGCGCGATTCCCGCTTTAAGCACAGGATCCACTTTCGCACGATTCATTGTGAGTGAAGCAGCCCCATTGAACCAACCAAGATAAGCTTCCATTTCTTTTTCAATACGCCCGGCGGCCGGCGCCTCAAAGTGCATCTTCTCCCGTCCGGCAAGACCGGAAACAGCCTGCATCGGGCCTTTTTCGTCGTCGCGCCAAGCACCGGTAATAATCTTATGCATCCCGCTGTAGCCGCTGGGAAAGAGACTCGCCTGCCAAGCAAAAAGGCGGTCTTTGGTGAGTGCCTTATTGTAATTCTGGGTGGCATCCAGCATCATGTCGACCACGCCGTCAACATGCCGGTCGGAGGGCACAAGAGCGGCAATCTCCAAACCAAGCTTGCGTGCGATAGATGACCGCACTTGATTAGCGTCCAAAACATCGCCTTCAATTTCACTACTTTTGATGACATCAAGCGTCAATGTTTGGAGTACGGCCTCGGACTGCAGGGCAAATCCTAGCGCCTCCATACGCCCCATCAGCCTGCCCTGGCGGTGGCGAATAGGGCCGAGTAACGCCGCAATCTTTTCATAATCCCAGCCAAATTGGGGCCAGATATTAAGTTGGTGGATATAGGACATAATTATTCACCGCTTCACATGCGGAGAATATAACACTAATTCACCGCATCTGCAAGTGGCTATGGGGCAAGGTCTTGGAATGATTTTTCACATATCGCTTACATCCGGAGGGTCTACTTTGCACCGGCAGCATTTCTAGGGGGGAGCGCCTACCGACCGTACTCTAACAGATATTCATCCCGATCTATTGCCCAACTTCGATACCCTCGCTGGAATAGAATTGGCTACCCGGCCAACAGTCCTTCATATAGTAATAGGCGTATCTCTTACCCCTCCCCGCCGGACGGCGTCCGGTTAGCACAGATGCCGCGCTTGGAACCCTCGATGAACTCCACGAGATGTCTGACTTCCGGACTGTGCAGTGCACCCCGGATAGCCTCAAGGGCTTGAGAAGTATTGAGCCCAGAACGGTAGAGCAGTTTGTAAGCTTTTTTGATTTCGTCGCGTACTGGGGCTGTGATTCCGGCGCGGCGCATACCCACCACGTTCATACCGAGAATCACACCTGGCCGGCCGCCGCAAATCATGAAGGGCGGAATATCTTTATTCACGGCCGAAAGCGCGCTTACCAGCGCCAGGCGTCCGATGCGTGTGAATTGATGAAAGCCGGTCATGCCCGAGAGAAATGCATGGTCGTCAACGTCACAATAGCCCGTTAGAGAAGCCTGATTGACCATAATTACATGGCTGCCAAGCCGGACGTTGTGAGCCAGATGGCAATAAGCCATTATGAAATTATGATGGCCGACGATTGTGGCAGAATCCGGTTTAGTCCCACGGTGGATGCTGACAAATTCGCGGATCTGATTGTGATCACCAATGACGGTAAAGGTGGGCGCCGGCTTAAAGGCTAAGTCCTGTGGCGCGTGGCCGATGATCGCGTGCATGTGGATGTCATTATGGCTGCCGATCGTGGTGCCGGTGCAAAGCCGAGCCCCCTGGCGAATGGAGTTTCCGTTTCCCATCTTGACGCCCTCTTCAATTACGACATAGGGTTCGATGAGATTGCCAGAACCAAGCACGACATTTTTCCCGAGAATGGCAGTTGGATGAATGTTAGACATGGGGCGAATTCTAGCATTCAAAGCTGGTCACAGTGAATAAAATTTTATCCGCGTTTGACGCTTCCCCGCATCCTTGCTAGAATAGCCAAACATAACTAACCCCTTGTTTTATCGGGAGATACAACTTGTCGCCAGATGCGTCACAACCTCTGAAGAACCTGCTCGAGGGTTTTGTCGATCTCATCACCGCTGAAGACCTCACAAAGCGTTTTCAGGAAAATAAACCTCTGCGTATTAAGTACGGTGCCGATCCCTCGGCGCCCGATTTGCACTTAGGGCACACAGTGCCTCTGCGCAAGCTCCGCCAGTTTCAGGATGCCGGGCACCTGGTTGTTTTCATCATCGGAGATTTTACGGCCATGATCGGCGACCCCACACACCGCAGTGAAACGCGTCGAATGCTAAGCGCCCAAGAAGTGGCTCAAAACGCACTCAGTTACCAGGAGCAAGTTTTTAGAATCCTGGACCCCTCCAAAACCGAAGTGCATTACAACTCGGAATGGCTGGCGAAGATGACGCCGCATGATTTTCTGCATTTGACCGCACAGTACACGGTCGCCCGGCTGCTAGAGCGCGATGATTTTCAGAAGCGCTATCGCGCCAAAGAGCCTATTGCCGTTGTAGAGTTTCTTTATCCACTGATGCAGGGTTACGATTCTGTGATGGTCAAGGCCGATATGGAGGTGGGGGGGACCGATCAAAAGTTTAATCTGCTGGTGGGCCGGGAACTTCAGAAAGTGTGGGGGCAGCGTCCGCAGTTGGTGGCCACCCTGCCGATTATCGAAGGCGTGGACGGCACGCAAAAAATGAGCAAATCGCTGAATAATCACATCGCCTTGAAGGATTCGCCTTCTGAAATTTTCGGAAAAATCATGTCGATCCCCGATGCGCTGCTTGCTCGGTATTACGAGTACCTTACGGTTTTTTCCCGCGAGGAAATCGCCCAGGTGAAGGCGGGACTTGCCGCAAACTTGCTGCACCCGCGTGATGTGAAAGCCAATTTGGGCGAGCACCTCGTGGCTTATTATCACGACGCAGAGGCTGCGCGCCGTGCCCGAGCGGAGTTTGACGAGGTGTTCAAAAATAAGGGTCTGCCCGCAGACATTGCTACTGTGAAACTCAATTACGAGACCGTGGATCTTTTGACCCTGTTACATCAGTCGGGTTTGGTGCCCAGTAAAAGTGAAGGGCGACGGCTGATTGAGCAAGGGGGGGTGAAGCTAAATAACGAAAAAGTTCAGGAGCCCATGATGAAAGTGTCCCTGAGCGCCGAACCCCTGCTGATTCAGTGTGGCAAGCGAAAATTTGTGCGGGTGGCGAAGGCATGAACGATCAGTCCCGTGTTGCTCGCGTGGCGCTGCCTGAGGCTGCGGTGATGGTGCGTTTTCAAAACATCACCAAATCGTTTGGAACTTTTAAAGCGCTCGACCGTGTTCAGTTTGAGATTCGTCAGGGAGAAATCTTTGGATTGCTCGGTCCCAACGGTGCGGGCAAGACCACTGCTATGCGTATTCTTGCCGGCTACTTTCCCCCGACTTCGGGCCGCGTTGTCGTCGCTGGCCATTCACTGCAAGATCATCCAGAGCGAGTCAAATTGTGTGTCGGGTATGTGCCCGAAACTGTTCAGCTTTACGGCGATCAAACCATTGTGGAATTTTTAAATTTTGTTGCGCAGGTCAAATCGGTTCCCGATCGCACCAGAAAAAAACACACGGAAGATGTTCTGTACCGCTGTGGTTTGTGGGATGTTCGCCGCCGGCTTATCGGAAATCTTTCCAAAGGATTTAAACAGCGTGTGGGGTTTGCTCAGGCGATTTTGGGTGACCCGGCTGTTTTGATTTTGGATGAACCCACAACCGGTCTGGATCCGGAGCAAATCAGAAAGATTCGCGAGTTGATCCGGGAGCTGGGACGGGACCGCGCTGTTATTTTATCCACCCACATTCTGCCGGAGGTGAGCCTTGTGTGCGACCGCGTTGGCATTATCAACCGGGGTCGTCTCATTGCTGAAGGAACGGTGGCAGAGCTTGAGTCGGGTTTGAAGCCTGGGCAGGAAATTCGGCTTGTGACAGGAGAAAGCCATCGGTGTGAGGAGATCATCGGCAGGTTCGAAAGTCTCAGCGGTGTTCGGAGTGTGCGGGTCACCGATGAAAAGGACGGGCGCCTTTATTTTTCACTGGTCGTGTCGGAAGGGTTTGAGGTCCGCCCCGAAATGACCCGATGTTTGGTTGCAGGCCGCATCCCTTTGTATGAGATGACCGCCGCGAGGTTGGGGCTTGAAGAAATCTTTTTAAGCCTAGTGCTTCAAGACCCCGCAGAGGTGCGTCGGTGAAAAAGGCGCTGGTTTTGGCCCGAAAAGATCTTTCCGCTCATTTTCAGTCTTGGCTCGGAGTTCTGGTGTATGTTCTATTTGTCATGCTTGCAGGCGCGTTTTTTTGCCTGCTTGTGACGAACTATGAGAAGCTTTCCGGGGCAGCGCTGAGCGGATCTCTTGAAAACGCACCGCCGACGAGTCTGACTCATTTTGTGTTTGGTTCTTTCCTTTCCAATGCCGGATTGATGCTGACTTTTCTTGTTCCCATTCTCTCGATGAAAGCTTTTTCGGAAGAAATTCGGCACAAAACCCTTGAACTCCTTTTCACCTACCCGCTTTCAGATTTTGATATTGTGGCCGGAAAATTTCTGGCTCAGGCCTGGTATTTTTTCCTGTTACTCTTTCCGACACTGGGGGGAGTCGCCTTTTTATGGCGGCAGGGCATTGGGATTGATTGGGGCATGCTTGCAGCGGGGTATCTCGGACTCTTTTTATTTGCCGGGGCTTATTTGAGTTTCGGTCTTTTTATTTCTGCATTGACCGAAAGTCCGGCGGCGACTGCCATGATTACCTTCGTATCTTTTCTGGGGTTCAATGGGCTTGACTGGGCGGCTTCTTCTATGGAAGGGCCGGTGGCGGGTTGGGTGCTTCCATTTTCGCCGCTGGCGCACTTTCGTGATTTTACGTATGGCGTTGTGGATGTCAGTCACATGGCTTACTTTGTTTTTTTTAGCCTCTATTTTCTCTTTCTTTCGCTGCGTGTGCTTGAAACCAGGCACTGGAAAGGATAATCCCCTTTGCGGAAAATTCTCATCCGGTTTCAAATTACCTTGGTGTCGCTGGCGCTTTTTTTGACGTTTGCCATGCTGATGGGCATTTTGAATCAGCACAACCGGCGGTTCGATTTTACGCATGAGAAAATCTACTCGCTCTCGAATGAAACGCTCCGGCTTTTGAGGGGAATGAAAGACGCACCGATTGAAGTGCGTGTCTTTTTTCCGGTGCGGGATCCTGGGCGAAATGAGATTGAAATCTTCTTGAAAGACGCAGCGGTTGTGCACGGCCAGTTAAATTATGCCTTTTACGATCCGGAGAGACGGCCTGACGTTGCACGTGCATTGGATGTGCGTGAGGCGTACACCGTGATTCTCAAATATCGCGGGCAAACGGAACGATTGATTGCGCCTGATGAAACCCAATTTGCCACGGCGCTTTTAAAACTGCAAAAACCTCACAGCGTAAAACTGTGCGTTGTCACGGGACATGGCGAGGCGCTCTTCAGTGACGAGACGGATCGCGGATTGAGTGCCCTAGGCAGGATTCTAAAAGAAAATCACTACGATTTACACGACCTGCTTTTTATTGCCGAAGGGGTTCCAGCTGATTGCGACATGCTGCTGGCGGCAGGTCCGCAGAAACGCTGGGGGGCCGACGAATTGACAGCGTTTCTATCTTATTTAAGGCGCGGTGGAAAGGGTCTGTTTTTGCTGGATCCCATGGAGAAAGAGGCCGGGGATATTTTCACCCAATTTTTTACCGAAGTGGGGCTTCGTTTGAAGCCGGAGGTCATCGTGGATAAAATGAGCCGGGGAGTCGGTGGAGATTTTCTGGTGCCTTTTATCAATCAGTTTGATCCGGAACATCCCTGGACGCGGGGAATCACGGCGCCGGTTTTTTTACCAGTGGCCCGCACAGTGATTCCGCTCGAAGAAAAAAATAAAGGGTTGGATGTTCGCGCTGTTGCCTACGCAGGGTCCAACAGCTGGGGAGAGTCTGATTTGCAGAAAATGGAACAAGGCGAAGCTGTTTTTGATCCGGCTTTCGATACCCCAGGGCCGTTGCCGGTGGCGGCGACGGTGCTTGTATCTGCGGGTGAGCAGGGGAGACCCGGCCGACTGGCGGTCATTGGAGACAGTGATTTTATCCGCAACAGTTATTTAAATCTTTCAGGGAATCTCGATTGGATTTTCCGCGGGTTTGAATGGACGGCGGCGGAGGATCGCAAGGTCACTTTGACCTCTCAGGGTGCGGCGTTTACCGTTTTCGCCTTGAGTGTTTTCCAGAGGAGCGTGCTTGTGGCAGGAGCGGTTATTTTTTTGCCGCTTGTTTTTTTTACGGCCGGAGCAGCCGGTATTT
>CAYMUZ010000066.1:0-8200 GCA_964393875.1 uncultured bacterium
CACCGGACGTGTGGATCCGGTACGCACTGCCGGTTTTATGGCGCTGAATTCGGCCGCGGTTTCTGATAAAAAAAATACCCGGCTCCCGGGCGTGGAAGGCCTGATCTATTTTGACGAATTGGAATTTCAGAAGCGCCGGCAAAGCGATTCCGCCGTGCCGCAATTTAGCGCGCACCCAATGGACGGACTTTTGTCTGCCGCCGAAGTTTATTTGACCAAAGCCTCAGAGGTTGAGCGTGACAACGCTGCCCGCAAACAGGCACAGTTTCAGGGGACGCCCGGATTTGAATTTCCCGAGCAAGGCGGCCCGCCGCGGCTTATTTTTAATGATTTGACACTTGCCGGCGGACTCCGTTTTGTGGAAGAAGATGAGGTTGAACTAACGCTGTATACGGACAACGGAAACCTGATTTTGAAGGCTTTTGTGCTTGAATCCGGGGATGATTATTTAGTGACGTCAACGCCTAAGGGGCTGGATGTTAGAAAGGATTTGGCCAACGTCAAAGGCGCATCGATCAGCAAAAAATACAATGGTGTCAGTTATGACATTCAAATTCAAGTCGTGCGCAGGCTTCTGGAAGACCCGGCAGCTTATCCGTTAGCCGCCATGGCCTTGGGGCACATGCCGACACAGTCCACAGATCCGCGCAATCGTGTGAACTGGGCCGCCCTTTCAAATTCAAAACTGCAGGATAATCCCGAACAGATTGAGCTTTTAGAAGCCGCATTGAATGGAGAGTCTTTGGAACTTGGCTGGGGCCCGCCGGGCACAGGCAAGACGACGGTGGCGGCCGAAGTTTTGTATCAAAATGCCCAAGCCGGCCGTTCTCAAGTGGTTGCGGCTCAGACTCACCGGGCGGTCGACAATTTGCTTTTGGCGGCGAAAAGGAAGGGCCTCAAAGTTTACCGCGTGGGAAACAACCCTCAGGTTTTTGACCCGCAGCTGCGGGGTGACTGGATTTTTGCGGGCCGGCCCCGCGAGCCGCGGCCGCCTGAAAATAATAGCAGCAGCGATGAACAAGCGGCTTATGAGCAAGCGATGCAAAGGTATGAACAAGAATACAGAGACTGGCGGGATAAGGTTGTGGAAGAAATCAAGAGCGGTCAAGCCATTGTCGGCGGAACGATTATCGGGCTGGCCGTTGATCGGTTTATAAACAGAGAATTATCAGAGCGCGTTGAGGTTTATGACTCCTATGACTCCTACGGTTTCCGCAGAAGAGGTGAGAGAAAGACGCAGACAATCCCCTTTCTTTTTGAGCGGGCAGTCATCGAGGAAGCCAGTGTCGCTTCCATCCCCGAACTTTTAGTCGTCCTCACGCGTGTCCGTGAAAAGGCCCTGATTATCGGCGACACGCGTCAATTGGGTTTATCGCCTATGGACCGCGACGTACGAGAGCAAATTTCTGGGCAAATGGATGACGAGAAGATTGAACAGCTTCAAACCAGTTTTTTTAAGTTCCTTTTCGAACGGAAAATTTTTCCGATCACCATGCTTAAAGACGTCTACCGCATGACCCCCCTGCAAGTCGAGCTGACAAATTATTTTTATGCAGGCAAACTTCATGCGGTCCGTCAAGTGCCGGAAGAGGTGAACCGCAATTCTTTGATTGTGATTGATACGGCGGGCTTAGGTCATGGGGAAGATCGTATAGGGGCCTCGGCTTTTAATCCCATGGAGGCGGCGCTTATCCCGCAGCTGGTAGAAAAACTAGGCAAAGACGCCAAGTTGGATGCCCGCTGGCTGGGCATCGTGACGCCTTACGCGGCCCAATTGAAAGAGTACAAGCGCGTGATTCGAGATGCTATGCGGCGCGGGGGCGCCTCAGACCTGGCCATTAAAACCATGCTCCATAACATTGGCACAGCCTATCCGTTTCAGGGACGCGAACTGGCCGCTATGGTGGTCTCCAGCGTGCGGCGCGATCCCGTCAAAGGTGAGTATTCCTCCACAGGGTTTATGGGCCCTGAAATGTGGAATGTCATCACCTCGCGCAACCAGGAAACCCTGATCGTTTTTATCAACTCGCAGACTTTTTTAAAGGCGCGTGATCCTGAGGTCCGCGGATTTATTAAGCATATGATAAATCTCGCACAAACCAAGGGTATTTACATCCCGCTTCAGAATCAGAATTTGACGGATTTGAGTGTTCAGACGAACCTGTGGAAAAATTGGATCCCGCAAGTCCACGGGCCTGTCAAAACACCCATGTTTAAATCTTCCCGCTCCGAAGTGCGAAACGATGGAAATGCCGCATCTGGCGATTACGCAGATTATCGATGGGTGGCTGAGCAAGTGGCGGGTTTGAGACAGCGGGTTGCGGCTGCATCCTCAGATCGGATTCCTCAAATTGTCGCTGATATTGCGGCATTTTCAAATGCGTTTAACCGGCAACATCCCAAGAGAACGGCCGGGGATGAAGAGATTCTTGACGAATTGAGTCAACTGACCCGTGAGGCTGAAAAAAAATCGGGAGCTGCCGGCAAAACGCCTGCGCACTATGCGGATCAAATCATAGCGCTGGGCCAGCATTATTCAAAACTCGCCGGTCCGTATGGAGAACAGAAGGCAGAAGTCCATATCGCTTTTTCTGACGCGGTGACGCCAATCCTGGAAGCGCTTATTGAACAGTACGGAATAGGTGATACAAGCCTAAGGGTGCTCAGCCGGGCTCAAACAATCTGGATCAGTCAGCGCTGGGCTCCCGTTTTGGGAGACATTGGTGTTTATTATTTGGCCGCCCTGAGGAACCAGGAGAGAAAAGGTAAGCAGGTAATGCAGGTAGGACAAGAAATCCTTAGAGAACAAGAAGAGGTAATTTTAAAAACAGCCCGCCGTTACGCGCACGCGATCAACACCTCACATCCTTTAAAACGGGAGGCTCTCACCGAGGAATTTCGGCAGGAACTCCAGGAGGACTTAAGCCATATGCTTGCTTTTATCCCCCAGACAGCCCAGCGGAGTGAGATTTTAGAGCGGCTCAATGAAATTTGGAAAAGTCAGGAGGGTTGGAACGAAGAGTTGGGCAATATCCTGCAGCATTTCAGCCATGTTTTTAAAGTTTATATTCCGCCGCGAGAATACGTTGAAATCCAGGAGATGGTTTTTGATATAGTTGAAGGTGTTTCTGATGAGAACGCCAAGCTTTGGACCTGGTGGCTGTATTTAACGTCGAGTGTTTATCATCTGCGTCATTTTGGCGTCCATGCGGAAGCCGTTCCCGGTAAAGGTCCCGCTCTTCTGGACAATGACATCATTGCCACTGTAGCGCGGGATAAATTCATTCCGGCATTTCTTGCCTGGCGTGCAAATTCCAAACAGGAACAAGCCGACGATCAAAAAGCATGGCAAGCTAAAAACGAAGCCATGCTATGGGGCTTGGGACTGATTGTGGATATCCGCATTTATGATTCAGAAAGTTTGATGTATGACTACCGCAAGGATGGGGTTTTGATCGATACAAAGCTGGCTTTTCCCGGGGGGAGAGAAGCGTCGATTGAACATTATTTAAACACGATCCTGGCGCCCCGTTGGTCTGAAACAAAGCCTCTCCTTCATGAACTCATTGATTTGTACAAGAAAGATCAGCGGCGGGATGTTCCGCGTTACGAATGGAACGGAAGCTCGCCGCGTCTGAACTTCGGATTTCGGCGTTTGTTAAGCCAAGACAAGGGGCTGAATCATATCCTGCGATTTAAGCAAAAGAAGTTGAATCATCTTTTTTATGAAGGAGAGGGGAACCGTTCACCGAATGGTGATTCCATTGATCAATTTCAGGTCAATCCCTTCACGGCTCTTGAAGCGGCATTAGGCCCTTCCGAGGACCCGTCCAACCTGGCCGGGTTTGTGAAAATGATGTCCGGGCAGACTGCGGATGCCCACAGAACCCGGTTTGCAGACATGCAGGCTAAAATTGAAAAGTTACGGCTCTCTTGGCATAAAACATCTCCGCACAATAAGGGCATCTTACCTAACTCCCGGGGCAATGATTTGACTGTGCAAATAGCCAGACATCTGATGTTTTTGAAAGAAGTTTATGGAATCTACCACCCGGTTTTCAAGACAAGAAAAGAGCCTGTCCAGAGTTACGAAGAGCTGCGGGATGGGGCTTTGTTGATCATAGAGCATGGGAGTAAAGATGGCGCACGGTATGATCTGGCCGCTGTGGTGATGGGGCATTTTTTTGTGGAGCAGGAAGATTTTTTAATTCTTGGCAGAGATGACGGTCAAATGATGCTGCTACCGCGGGATCTTTTTCCCACGGTTCAAGCCCGTCTCTTTCACATGCGGTCTGTGACGCAGCTGCCAGAAAGCGGAAACAACATTCCCGACTGGGCGGAGCTTGATGAGGCAGGTTTGTTTGAGGCCAGCACTCTTCAAGAAATGGAAAGGCGGATCCCGATTCTGATGGATGGCTGGAAACCTTGGGATATCCACGCGAAGGAGATGCTTCTGGAACCGTCTTTTCTCTTGATGCTTTTAGGAATCAAACCGGGATATTTCAGTTCGACGTCTCAAGAAGCGCCCCCTTTGAAATTTTTCGGAGCCGTGACAGAACATTTTGACGAGCGGATGCAGCTCGCTATGCGCAGCAGGAACAGGTTGGAGCCCATGGCGATTTCAATTCCTCAAGCTGCTCTGGCTGTTGGGGAAAATGAGGATCTTTTCAAAGCGCATGGTTTTAGGGTTGATCCAGAGTACACGGCGGCGCTCTTGAAGTACGCCAGAAATCCACTTCAATATGATCCGGCATTCATCCTGGAATATATCTTTGGTCTCTTTGATCAGGCCGTGAAAACGGAAAAGAAGCTGGATATTTTTATGGGGATTATGTCGGGATATCCAGCTAAAGATGTCGATGAGTATGTGCGGATTGGCGGCCGACATTGGGGCCATCAAGGTCTTCTGCAAAATCACATGAATGTTTTTGAGACGGAATTCCGCAATGTTTTTACGTGGGGCAGAAAACAAGGTTCGCCTGAAGCGCAGCGCCGAAAGGCTCAATTTCGGGCGGCCCTTTACTACGCCTATTCAAGATTCCGCGAACTGGACGGCTTTCGTGACATAGCGCAAAAAATCGGACTCCCTGAAACCGTTTATACCGCACCGGTCCCGCGCTCCATCCTCCGCTCCGAAGTGCGGAATCCGTCAGAAAGCGCTGCCAAACCGGCGGTGTTCCAGACGCGTGACCAAAGATTTGAGCGTGCTATTTACCTTGCTCTTCGAGTGGAAGGCGGTAATCGTGAAAAAGCGGCTCGAAGGCTCGGCGTAGGCCTGCGAACCATTTATCGTCTGCTGGAACGCTTTCCAACCGTGCCGAGTAAGACGGTTTTGGATCAAGGCGATCAAACGGTGAAGACCTTGGACGCGATCGAACGCAGTGCTATTGAAGAAGCCTTGGCACTATATCAGGCTGAAACAAGTGTTGATCAAAAATACCGAAATGTAGCGAGAGACTTGGGTATGTCCCCGCGGACTATTTACCGGAGGATGAAGAAAATTAACGTGCCTCGCTCGGAAGTACGCACGGCGGATTTATCGATTCCGGAAGTTGACTTGGATGTTGCCGTAAAACAGATCGCGGCAGCCGTGGGGGTGGATGACTTGAAAACAGGCGCGCTTAACGCGGGTGGGGTGAATTTTAAATTTGAATATGGCAAAAGCCGTGAGGCTCATCCGTTGGTTCGTATTGGGCCGCTTCTTTTCATTCAATACAATAAAGTGGAAGATGTTGCGCAGATTCGTGCGAAAATCCATCCTGAAATCTTAACCCGGTTTGGAAACAATATTATTTTTTATGTTGCGCCGGATACGCGCTGGTTTCAGACCCTCAAAGGCTCCCGCGGAGAGCACGAAAGCATTACTTATTATCCCGTTCCGTTTCTTACCGGCCACACTTCCGCCATGATCGGGCTGATGCTGCACCGTGCGATGGCGGGCAGAAATTGGACAGATCGCTGGCAGGGTGAAACGGTTGCCGATTTCTTTTCAGGAAATGGAATCTTGGGGCTCGTGGCCTTACGGCTTGGTGCGAGTAAGATTTATGCTGTGGAGCAGGACGACGCATTAATCCGGCACGCAGTCCAGGTTTTTCAAGTCAATGGTTATGAGGTTGATTCGCAGCGCATGGCGGGTCCGCAGGTTGTGTTTATTCACAAAGGGATTGATGCCTTAACTCTGCCAGCGGATGTATTGTCGATGCGGACATTACAAGAAATAGAAACCGTGCTTTCGCATGCCGGTTCGGCTTACCCCGGTCTCGATGCCTGGGTCTTGAATTTTGCGGAGCATTCGCCGCAAGTTCACGATGTTTTAATGGCAGGATTCGGCGGCGGACAGGATCACGAGGTCTCGCTTGGAGGGATTCATAATCTCGAAAGTGATACTGCGGCGATCATCCGTTTTCCTGTTTACAGCCTGAGTGGTGTCGAAGACGAGTTCGACACGATGTTTGCCTACCGCTTTCAGTCCAAAGGGCTTTCTTCGGTATCACGCGAGTCTTCTCAAAAGCGCCGCTCCGAGGTGCGGGGCGTTGATGAGCGGCCGTGGCTTGATTGGATTGAGAGAACTCCGAATCCCGATCAGTGGCAGCGCGTTAATTTTGCACGCAGCCTATTTTCTGAAACGCCGCTGGGTCTTGAAGAGGGGGTTCCTTCAGAGAGAACCATGACAAGAGCTCAGCTGGGACTTCCTGCAAAAGGGTTACTCGATGAACGGGGCCTGTCGAAGGTTGTTGATAACATCGCTTGGACGGATTTAACCAAAGGTTCTCTGGAGGGGTGGCTTTCCTTTGCCTCGTATAGCAGGAAAGAAGACGGCGAGCGCAATAATGCAAAACGGCATATAGAAATGATGGCCAAACTGAGGAGCTTGAGCGACGCCAGTGTGCGCATCAAAACCGTGGCGCATTCCTTGCTGCGTTTTAGTTATCATCTGCGTACGGCAATTCATGTGCCAGAAGAACCGGTGGATTATCCTGATAATGTTGTCTTGGTGGGAAAGGGCAAGGATGCCGGTCATGTTCTGATTTTTGTGAGAGATTTCTTAGCTTTAGAGGCGTCGGGCGCCGGTGAATTGAAGCAATTCATTCCCGGCCAGGGGCAAGGGCGGTTGACCTGGCGGACCTTTTATCTATGGACGCTGGCCGCGGCCCTGAATCCCAGCAATTATTTTGAAAGTTATCGCAAAGCTCTTATGGAAAAGCTTTGGCGCTCGTTAACCGCGTCTCAAAGAGCCCAGCTTTCAAAAATATTGGAAGAGATCCGCCTCACAAATTGGACGGCCCAGGGCATTGTCCATCCCTGGTCCAGGCCCAGCAGAGCCTTCAAGCGTGAAACCCGTCCAAGCGAGCTAAACTGGTTTTTTTCATTTGATCATCCTATTTATGAAGATCCGTTTTTGAATGCTTTGCTGACACAAGAGTTTAGGACAGCTGAAAATTGGAGTCTGAGATCAGACGATATTCTCGAACGCGATAGTCAGGCTCTGCGTTACGAAGCACCCCAAAAATACTATAAGACGGTGTTTTTTCTAAAAGCGTCGGCGTTCGGCATTTTCGCGCTTACGGGGCTCAGTATGGTTTATGCGAAAATGCTTCTAGGGTTCGATAAAGTCAATCTCCTGGGATATGCCATTACGCTTTTTACGTACTCTAACATTGTGATGTTCCTGATTCTCTTCGGACAAACGGCCCACCGGCTTTATGCGGAAGGCCGGCTTTCGGTGAAAACGTTTTTTAAAGAAATTCTTCTCCGGAACTGGTTCCATTGGAGTTTTACAAAAAAAGAAATTCAAACTTTTAAATCTCTTAAATCCTTGGATAAATTCTGGATTTTTTTTAACTCCCTTCAGGGCCAATTTTTAGGCACCCTGCTTTTCATCTATGGCCTAAGGAATCCGATTTCTGCGGGAACGTTTATCGTTGTAACTACCAGCGGGGTCGGAGTCGGTTATGCGATTGGGTCCTATCTATTTTCCAGGGTCAAGCACTGGAGAGTTGAAGGCGAGGAATTTCAGCCCGTTCATGGGGTGGGCGTGGTTTTAGCCATGATGGCGACAGTGATGGCCTTGGGGGATCTGACCGTGGAAACATTTCTCCGCAACCTTACAGGCCCCGGCGGCTGGCATGCGGTGGCATTAGCCGTGACCGGAGGAATCTTTCAGCCGCTTATCCAAAAATACACAATCCGGATTTCCAAT
>CAYMUZ010000067.1:0-8540 GCA_964393875.1 uncultured bacterium
AACGTCATACCAGGAAGTGGATATGCCTCGCTCGGTGCTGGATGCCAGTAACCCGGATGTGGATTATTCGCATCTTGCAGAAGTAACGTTTGTTGTCGCTAACCGGGCAGATGCTTTTGGAGTTCAGAAAAAAACGGGGACTCTTGGAATCAAAGCGAGCGGGCTGGCTTTCGATGCGATTGTGTCTGCCAATCCGCTGCTGGGGCATGGCAGCGTGACCCCGGTGCCGCTGACGCAGGCTTCATTGCGCCCGACTTTTAGCGGATTTCATTCGCTGCAGTTGCCTCAGCCGGACGGAACCACGATAGCCGATACCACCTCGACATCTGTCGTGACCATGACCTCACCCAATGATGCCGTGATTGCCATGAACTTGGGAACGAATCAGTCTTTTGCAGGCGCCTTTTTTACGACGGACCTTTTTAACACAGCCACCACGGAGACATTCAATCTGGATACTGCGTTTCCGGCGGGTATTGTGCTGGGCCTTTCAGATCAGACGCCGGGCGCAGGCCGGGTCAAAGTGGGTGTCACCGATATTAACGGACGCAATGACGAGGTTTATCTGCAAACAAGTTCAACGACAGGTTATTTCCAGATTTTAACGGCCCAGTTCGACGAAGTCGACCGAACGCAGATCAAGGCCATGTCGGTGGTGGTAGATCAGACGACAGGGCCGAGAACGCTGAATGTCGACTGGGGTTCGTTTGATTTTGTGCCCGAAATTTCCTTGAGCGATTCTTTAGCGCAGATTACCGTGGTGCCGCCGACGTCCCAAAATGAACGGCCCGTGCTGACTGGCTTTGCCAGCAAAACAACACCGGACGCTACGCCCGACACGAGCCGTGTCACCGTCCAGCCGAGTTCCCCCCAAATGGCTCAACTTATGTTTGATACAAAATTTGAAACCTCTTTTGGCGGGGCTTTCCTCAATTATGATTATTACCTCACGAGCGTGCATGAAAACATCGATTTGACTTCCGTGTTTCCGGCCGGTATCACTTTGGGGTTGAGCCGCTCAGCCGAGGGGCCGGCAACAGTTCAGTTTGAGGTAGAGGATATCAATGGGAACAAGGCGAAAGTGACGATCAAAAATATCGACCTGACAGAAAAGCGTGGGACGATTCCCTTGTCGGAACTCTCTCGCAATAATCCTTTGGTGGACCTTCAGCACATTCAATCGATGGGTATCAGCGCGAAGGGGCCGCAGAGTGGAATTCTGACGGTTCATTGGGGCGATTTTAGTTTTGCTCGGAGCCTCTTGCCGGGGGATCCTTCCACACCGCTGACACTATTGCCTAACACATCGCTTGGCGAACGTCCGGACTTGACGCCTTTTAAAAGCGAACATACCCCTGAAGGGGCTAATGATGCCAGCCAGGTCACTCTGGTTCAGAGTTCCCCTGAAAACGCCGCGATCAATTACAATCTGGCGTTGGAGAGTTCCTATGGGGGTGTCTTTGTGGACTACAATTTTTACCTTACAACCGCTGTGGAAAATATTGACCTGTCTTCTCTTTTTCCGGCAGGGATCACGCTGGGGTTGAGCCGTTCTGCTGACGGTCCGTCGCAAATTAAATTCGAAGTCACCGACGTTAATGGTAACAAAGCCTATGTTTCCGTGGAGAATATCGGTCTGACGGAGGGCCGCTGGACGGCTCTGCTTTCCGATTTCCGAGAGAACAATCCGGCGGTTGATTTAACGCACGTCAAGGCGATTGCACTTGTGGCTACCGGAATACAGCAGGGAACTCTGAACATCCACTGGGGATCTTTCAAGCAGGCGAATGCCATTAGTCCGGACGCGGCCGTTCAACCGGTGACCTTCGTCCCGCTCGCAGGGGTCAATCGGCCTGTATTGACGGGGTTTAGCAGTGAAACCGACCCCAGTGACGGGTCCGTGGATACAAGCACTGTGACCCCTGAAATGTTAAGCCGCTTTGATTTGACCCTCGGTCTCAATTTGGTAAAGTCGAGTTCTTATGGCGGTGTATTTTTTTCCTACGACAACGTGGATACGGCTGCTTTGGAAACGATTGATTTCAGCACGGTATTTCCAAGCGGGTTGACCCTGCGTGCCGATAACGGGGGCAGTGGTTTGTCGCAAATGGCGTTCGAGATTACTACGGTGGATGCAAGTTTGCCAGAAGGCACCCGCCGTGACCGTGTGATTCTCTCCAATATTGATGCGACGACGCATAGTTGGACGATTCACACTTCTGATTTTCACGAAGGGGATACTTCCAAAGTCGTGAGCATCGCTCTTGTGGCCTCAGGCATTCACGAAAATCAGACGGTCAATGTTCAGTGGGGTGACTTCGCATACACGCCGGTGATTGTCGTCAGCCCTAGCAACGTGACGCTTGTGCTGGCGAGTAACTTCACGCGCAAATTCGCTAATCCACTCCCAGCCAGTCGGCCGATGACATCCGCTTCGCTGACCGCGATTTCATCCGACAGCGGGAGTTTGCAAGTAGTTTCACGTGCAGGTGTGATCCATATGGCCTTTCAAGATGGGCATTATGCAGCGATTTTGGCAGCAAAACATTTTGACCTTCCTGTTTCTGCTCCCGCGGAGCCAACACTGCCGCCTGTTCCTGCCGGCTGGACGCGTGCGGTTTCGAATTCTGATTTCGCATACCGTACGGTGCGTACGGTGGCTGCTTCTAATAGCGACTTTACGAGCTTGGAAATTGTGAATTTGAAGACTGGACAAGAGACTAAGAATTTTGTCTCAACCCCGACCGCCAACCATTTTAACGACGTGGATGTGGCGGCAGACGGTTTGAGTGCAACTTTTAAAATCGCGGATGCGGATGGAAAAACGATTTCCTCGATGTATTACAATTTCAGCGAAAACAAAGTCTGGACCTTTGCCAAATCCAACTCCAATTTCATTTTTAGTGGTGCAGGCGATGAAAATCCAAACACGCGCGGCTTGATTTTGCGAAACCTTACTACGGGTGATACTCAAACGCTCGCGAGTTATCAGGTCGGAATATTTGGAGATAACGTTTTTCGTGTCAACGACGTGTCTCCGACTGGAGATTTTGTGGCTTTTGACAATGGAAGAGGCGCCAGCATTCAGAAGATCAATAGTCCCTCTCAGAAATTAGTCGTTGGGCTGGAGTACGGACTTACTTCCATTACGTGGACAACATTGTCGGGACATTCCGCTGCTGTGCTGAATAACCGCACGACGGTGGATTTGCAGACCCTGCAGATAGTTGTCCCTCTGCCGGCAGGAGCGGTGCTTGCGGCTTCCAATTCCCATTACGCATTTCAAAAAATTGGCAACAAACTCTATTTGATCGATGCCGCGCATCCAGATCAAAAGGCGCTTGTAGGATCAGGCCGCTTTTTAAGCTACGACGTGTCCTCAGACGGAAAAGTTCTAGTCGTGATTCGTTCCGCGGGAGTGACGTTGAGCGACATGGCAAGGGTGCGGTTTAATCAAAATCCTCAGACAGCGATTTCCGCTACTCTCAACTTTCCGGGGCGTTTTAATTCGAATTTTTCAGAAGATAATAGCAGACTCATTTTCGTCAAGCAGCTCGGTGTCCGTGGAATCAAACCGGTGATTGTGAACGAAGATTTGGTCAGTTCTCGAGTGCCGCTTGGCAGATTGGAAACTGCCAATCCTAATGTTATTTCTGGATCAGCCCTCAACCCCGCCAATCTTTTAGCCCCTGTCAGAGTCGAAATTTCGATTAGCAGGGTGAGCGATGGCGCGCTCATCAAGCAAGCGACGACGGTTGCCAACAAACTGAGCCCGCCGTCTCGTATCGAGGCTGGCTTTGATCCTTTGGGCCGTGGATATGGCTTTACCTACAACACGCGTCGGTTTCACTTGCAGCCGGGAGAGTATCGGGTGACCCTCCGAGATGCCATAACCAGGACGCTGCTTTCTGAAAATGCCCTGACACTGACAATCCCGGCTCGTTCGGAGTTGCGGTTGTCGGATACGGAGCGGGTGCTTGCGGGTTATGACCATACACCGAGGGCCGTTTTAGGAACAGCGGTGGGTGTTGCCGAGCGGACAATCGCAGAGCGTCATCGCCAGCAGCCAAGCGCTTTTGCACAGTTGGTTCGTGAAGCGGCGGGTGACGATCCTTCAATCGCTTCAGCGGTGGATGCAAACAGGAGTCTGGTGCATAAACTGGTACGGGCAAATCCGGAATACGCCGCCTTATTTGGCACGCACACGGGCCCGTATTTCAATCTCCGCGATGTGATCAAGGCGAGCGATCTTGAAAACGAAGACAACCTCTACGCATTGGCCATTTTTCTGACGATGCGCGGCGGGCATGACAATGTACGGCTGTATGTTGAGCAGGATGCGAAAGCAAAGCGTGCCTTTGATGCAGAGAGCCTTCGGACCCAGCTGCGTACAATTCTTGCGAGCATTAGGTCCAATCCGCGGCTTGCCGATGCGCCGCACATTGATTTTGTGGCAAAGGCGGGCGTGGCTTCAGTTTCCAGAGACTTTCTCACAAACCTGGCCGGGCTCCATAACGGGCTCCAGAAAGCTGCGTTACTTTCAGATCGCGCCGAGGATCTTGACGCGGGGTACTCCTCGCGTTGGGCGCTTTTTAGCAGTGCTCATGTGTCGGCTGGTGTAAGATTTTTTGCCGTACCGCTTTTGCTGAGCGCTGGCGATATTAACCAATGGGCGGTGAATCATTTGGACGCCGCTGTGGATCGGCATGGGGATAGTTTGGCGGTAGCGCTCTCGGCCAAACTTGCCGGAATGATCAAATCGTTGCGCGCACTTTCGTCTGCAGCGTAATTCACTCCTGCTAAAAAAGGGACAGGTTGGAACGAGCCGTTGGCTCTCAACCCGTCCCTTTTTTTATTTGGCTTTGGCTTCGAGGCGGGATACCCGTTTTGCCAGATGGGGTACGGCCAATCGTATGGCATCATCCAATGACAGGACTTTGTCTTCTAGAGTGGATAGGCGCTCTTTGACTTCTGCCATGTCTTCTCGGAGGGGAACGACTACTTCGCCCAGCCCCCAAAAATCAGACCGCAGAGATTCCACTAGCACTGCGACTTCACGCGCACTAAATTTATCTTCCATAACTTCTCCCCGTTTGGGTGACAACCTGGCGGATAAATTAGCACGCGCTGCGGGCGATGTCAATATAAAAAATAGTAAAATAAATAGTTATTATTAAGCATATTCTTTGCTCGCTGACGCACGTGATGAACAGAGAGTACATCCGCTCAAGACTGCTAAAACAGGGGACTGGTTGAGAACCCATGGTTCTTTGCAACCTGTCCCCTGTTTTTCGCCGCATAGTGGGCGGCATCGCTATTATGACGCCCAATGACATCTATTGACATGTATTGACGTCTCGGTGATAATGCCGCTCTCTTCAATACAGAACGGACTTATCCCATGCAGATCCAAGAAACAGAAGTCTATACCACCGAAGAAGCGCAGCAATACCTCAAAGTTAGCCAGAGCACGCTCATGCGCATGATCAAGAGCGGGCTTATTCAGTGCGCCAAGGTGGGTAAACAGTACCGTATCATGGGCAAAGAACTTTTACGGGTGGTTTCTCCGAAGCTGGAAGATGAAGTCGGGAAAATTTACAATAAAGGCCGGCGCTGGGTGCATGATGAACCCGCTCCTCAATCAAAATCTTCTCAATCGAAACTGCTGGGTAAAAAAAAATCGGCGGAGAAAGCGAAGGCAGGTTTATGAACTGGAAAGACAAGGTTGTTTTAATTACGGGGGGCACAGGCTCTTTTGGCAAGAAACTGACGTCGATTTTACTGGAGCGTTATCACCCCAAAAAGATTATTATTTTCAGCCGCGATGAACTCAAGCAGTTTGAAATGCAGCAGCAGTTCCAGCACTCGTCCCTGCGCTTTTTTATCGGCGATGTGCGCGACCGGGATCGCTTGAATCGCGCGTTTCATGGCGTGGATATTGTCGTTCATGCCGCGGCGCTCAAACAGGTGCCGGCCGCCGAGTACAACCCCATCGAAGCGATTCGCACGAACGTGCTTGGTGCGGAGAACGTGATCAATGCCTCTATCGATCTGGGCATCCAGCAGGTGATTGCGCTCAGTACGGACAAGGCGGCGAACCCCATCAATCTTTATGGTGCTACAAAGCTCTGTTCTGATAAACTTTTTATGGCCGCCAACGCCTATGGAGTGGGAAAAACCTCTTTTAGTGTTGTTCGCTACGGGAATGTGGTGGGTTCCCGCGGCAGTGTCGTTCCTTTTTTCCAGAAACTGCGCCGCGAGGGTGCCGTGATTCCTATTACGGATGCCAAAATGACGCGTTTTCTGATTACGCTGGAGCATGGAGCCCTCTTTGTGATCAAATGCTTTGATCTGATGCAGGGCGGTGAGCTCTTCATCCCCAAAATTCCGAGTGTCAACATTCTGGATCTGAAAGAGGCCATTGCCCCCGGCCTGCCGCACAAAGAAGTAGGCATTCGTCCGGGCGAAAAACTACACGAGGATCTTTTACCGGTGGAAGAGTCACGCTGCGCGCTGGAGTTTGAAGATCTCTACATTGTCGAGCCGAATTACGAATGGTGGCCCAAAGGACAGCATCACAAAAATGGGAAGCCTTGTGTCGAGGGGTTCGAATACAACAGTCTGAACAATAAAGAATGGCTGAGTGTGCCGCAGATTCGCGACCTGATTGCCAAGCATGCGCCTGAGGATGCCTCTCTCAGCAAAGCGGGAAGTTTCTAGAGGATCCGTTTGTGGCGCAGCCCACGACTTCTCTCAAATGCACCCCCGAAAACCTCTGCCGTCTTCGCGCTGCGGGCCTGAACCTTGAAGGGGCTCTGACCGAGCTTGTGCCTTTGAGTAAGAAACATCTCAGCGCAGCTTACGTGAGTTGGTTTAATGACCCCGAAGTGACCCGGTATACCCGCCACGGCGTTGAAACGTATACGATGGAAAAGGCCTGCGCCTATTTCGAGCGCATCCAACATTTAGACAATAGCCTCGTTTTTGCCGTTCACCGCCGCTCTGACGGCCGGCACGTTGGAAACATCAGTCTCAATGATATTTCGTGGACGAATCATGCGGGTGAGATTTCGGTGATTTTGGGCGAAAAAGAGTGCTGGGGACAGGGGCTGGGCGCCGAGGCTGTGGGTTTGGTGAGTTCCTTTGCATTTCAAGACCTCGATCTGCACCGTCTCTTTTTGGGAATGACCGCGGAGAATGACGGCATGATTCGAATCGCGGCTAAAAATGGATATCGCGAAGAAGGCGTTCTGCGGCACGCGTTTTGCAAAAACGGAACTTACAAAGACATCACTCAGTGGTCGCGCATCAATCCGCGGCATGCGGGCGGCACATGATTGGGCTGGTCGATTATGGCATGGGCAATCTGCAGTCGGTGCGTAATGCCTGTGAGTTTCTCGGGTTTGCGGTGAAGCTTGTGCGGTCGGCGGCAGAGCTTGATCAGGCAGAGAAAATCATTCTGCCAGGCGTCGGCGCTTTTTCTGAAGGGATGAAAAATCTGAACGCCCAGGATTTGGCGGCGCCGCTTTGTCGCGCGGTGCGAGAAAACCACAAGCCCCTGCTGGGTATTTGCCTGGGCATGCAGCTTTTAGCGGACCGGGGAACCGAGGGCGGCGATACGCCGGGGCTAGGCTTGATTCCGGGCACAGTGAAACGCCTTGAAACCGGAGGCTTGCGCCTGCCGCATATCGGCTGGAATGATATCCGTATTGTTCGCCCGACGCCCGTTTTCTTGCCGGACCTGGCCGTTGATTATTACTTTGTGCACAGTTATTTTTTCGCAGCGGACGATACGGCTGATGTGGTCGCCCGCACGGAATACGGCATTGATTTTCCCTGTGTGGTAGGTCGCGGCAGTGCGCTTGGGGTGCAGTTTCATCCCGAAAAGTCACACCGTTTTGGGCTGGAGCTTTTAAAAAGGTTTTTGGGATCATGCTGAAAAAACGTCTTATTCCTGTGCTGTATCTAAAAAACGGGTTGATCGTGCGCAGTGAAAGTTTTCACGATTTTCGCGAGTTTGGCAATCCGATCAACCAATTGCAGCGGCTCAACGACTGGTGGGTCGATGAGCTGGTTTATATCGATATTACGCGCGACGGCAGCTATGATCTCAAACGGGATGACCACAAGATCAAGGTGGCCAGTGACGTCCTTTCGATTCTCGTGGAAATTTCCAGACAATGTTTTATGCCGCTGACTTTCGGCGGACGCATCCGCAATTTTGACGATGCGGCACGCTTTATCGCCCACGGGGCCGATAAAGTGGTTATCAATACGGCAGCTTTTCGGACCCCAGATCTGATTACACAGGTGGCCCGGCATTTTGGCAGTCAGTGCATGGTGGTCGGCCTCGATGTGAAATTTGAAGAAGGCCGCCACCGCCTCTTGATCGATCAAGGCCGCAAACCGGTGGAGATGCTCCCTGAGGAATGGGCGCGCCGGGCCGTGGATCTGGGCGCCGGTGAAATTTTCCTGAATTCTATCGACCGAGACGGACGCGCCAGCGGTTTTGACCTTGAGATGATCGAGCGGATTGCCGC
>CAYMUZ010000068.1:0-4167 GCA_964393875.1 uncultured bacterium
ATGGTGCGTGATTTTCAATCTGTGATTGGCCGCGAAACCCGTGCGGTTTTCAAACGTCGCTACCACGCGCTGCCCGATTATCTTGTGGCCTGTGTAGGCGGCGGCAGCAATGCGATCGGTTTTTTTTATTCCTTTATCAAAGATCGCAGCGTGAAAATTTTTGGAGTTGAAGCGGCGGGAGAAGGCGTTGATACCCGGCACCATGCCGCGTCACTGACCAAGGGACGTCCCGGCGTTTTGCATGGCATGAAAAGTTATCTTCTGCAAAACGAGGGGGGGCAAGTTCAGCTCGCCCATTCCATTTCGGCCGGGCTCGACTATCCCTCCGTGGGGCCGGAGCATTCTTTTTTTAAAGATTCGGGTCGTATTCGCTACGAAGCGGTGACAGATCAGGAGGCTTTGTGGGGTTTTCAGCTTTTGACAAAAATGGAGGGGATCATTCCCGCCCTTGAACCCTCGCATGCGATTGGGTTTTTAAAACGCCTCATGCCGCGCACACGCCGCAGTGACAACGTGGTGGTTTGCCTGTCTGGCCGCGGCGATAAAGACATCCATACGGTTCGGGAGCATTTGCATGTCTAAAGCGCCCAATCGACTCAGCGCCTGCGTCGCGGAACTGCAAAGGAAAAATGAAAAGGCCTTCTGCGCTTTTTTGACGGCGGGTTTCCCTAATCTTGGTGTGACTGCAAAACTTGTGGCTGAATTTGAAAAGGCCGGTGTAGACATCCTCGAGTTGGGATATCCCTTTTCAGATCCTTTGGCGGATGGGCCGACCATTCAGTATGCTTCGCAGGCAGCGCTTGAAAAGGGGATTTGTCTTTCTCAGGTGTTGAAACTGCTGAACGGGCTGCGGCAAAAGGGACTGCGTTTGCCGGTTGTTTTTTTTACGTACCTCAATCCGCTGTTGGCTTATGGTCTCGCACGTTTTGCCCGCGATGCACGCCGTGCGGGTTTTGATGCTGTGCTTGTGCCCGACATGCCCATGGAAGAAGAACTGTCTTTTCAAGCGGCTCTTAAACGGGAAGGGCTGCTGTCTATTTATTTGGTGACGCCGACGACCTCGAGGAAAAGAACCGTAAAAATTGCCCAGGCCTCGGAAGGCTTTATTTATTACGTTTCACTGCGCGGAGTGACTGGGGCACGCCAGGCTTTACCGCGGGATATTGCCGGACACCTCCGCTTTCTAAAAAAACAGTCTAAAAAAACGGTATTGATTGGTTTTGGAGTCTCGACGCCGGAACAAGCGCGCCGACTTTCTGATTTAAGCGACGGGGTGATTGTGGGCAGCGCCATTATCGAACGTCTTCGCAAGGCGTCCGGGGATACGAAGCCGGTGACGGCGTATGTCCGCCAAATGGTTCGGGCGGTGAAGCAATCTTCAAAGGGTTCCGGTGCCGGGCATTTTCGGACTTGATCTCGGTACCCGCCGTGCTGGTATTGCCTACGCGGATATGCGCGTGCCCGTGGCAACTCCCGTCGAAACGATATCATTCAAGAGCCGCGAGGCGTTGGTGAAGCGGATGAACGAATTGATGGAGCTCTACGGTGTTCATAAAATCGTCGTTGGATTGCCGCTTAATTTAAAGGGTGAGAAGGGGCCCGCGGCAGAATCCATGCTGCGTCAGGTCGAGTGGCTCAAGACAAAAATTCAGGCCGAGTGGTTTTTTTGTGATGAGCGTCTGACGACGGCAGAGGTCGAGAGCGTGCTGATTGATGCCAATGTCAGCCGCGAAGATCGCAAAGCTGTGCGTGATAAACTAGCGGCCCAAAGAATCTTGCAAGCGCATCTTGACAGTTTAAGAGGGTAATTGATTTTCGCACACGCAGTCATTTTTAAAAAGGTGGAGATAGAGGATGATCACGCAAACTGTTAAAATTGCTCCCAGTATTTTGTCGGCTGATTTCACGCGTTTGGCGGAAGAAATTACCGACGTCGAGCGCAGTGGTTGTGATGTCATTCATGTGGATGTCATGGATGGGCATTTTGTGCCTAATCTGACCCTCGGCCCCCCGGTCATTCGCTGGATCCGTAAAGTGACGAAATTGCCGCTGGATGTTCATCTCATGATTGACGATCCGATCAAATCGCTTGCAGACTACCGCAAGGCGGGTGCGGATTGGCTGACGGTGCATGTCGAGGCCGCGCAGGATATTCGCCCCGCCCTTGATTGGATTCGGCAGTCTGGAGCCAAAGTAGGCCTTTCTCTGCGGCCGCGGACATCCATTGAAGCAATTCTTCCGTATCTTTCTCTCCTGGACCTCGTGCTGGTGATGACCGTGGAACCTGGCTTTGGAGGCCAGTCGTTTATGCCCGATCAACTTGAGAAGGCACGAAAACTTAAAAGTTGTTTTAACGGAATGATTTCTGTGGACGGCGGTGTCAATGCGGAAACGGCTGCAGCCTGCATCCAATCGGGCGCGAATGTTTTGGTTGCCGGCACTGCGATTTTTTCTGACCGTGATCGCCGGCATGCGATTGAAATTCTCAAGAGCGCTGCCTGATGGATCCGCAGAAGATTCGTAATTTTTCGATTATCGCGCACATTGACCATGGTAAATCGACGATGGCGGATCGGCTTTTACTTCACACCGGTACGATTTCCCAGCGCGAATCCCGCGAGCAAATCCTCGATGACATGGACCTTGAACGTGAACGGGGCATCACCATCAAGGCCCGGGCAGTTCGCATGGCCTACGGGGGCTACATCCTGAATTTGATTGATACACCAGGGCACATTGATTTTACGTACGAAGTCTCCAAAAGCCTGGCCGCCTGCGAAGGCGTTTTGTTGATCGTCGATGCCAGCCAGGGCATTCAAGCGCAGACCGTGACGAATGTCTACCTGGCGATGGAGCGCAACCTGGTGATTGTGCCGATTGTTTCCAAGATTGATCTCCCGACCGCCGAACCCGCAAAAGTACGTACGGAAGTTGCCGAGTTTCTGGGCATCGATGAATCAGAAATTATTTTGGCCAGCGCCAAAAGCGGGGAAGGGGCCGATGAAATTATCGAAGCGGTGATTCAAAGAATCCCGGCCCCCGGCGGACGGATGGAGGCGCCGCTCAAAGCTCTGGTATTCGATTCAATGTACGATAGCTACCAGGGTGTGATAGCCTACATTCGTGTGATGGAGGGATCCATCACACGGGGACAGCCGTTTATGTTTATGCAACGGGGGGGGCGTTTTGAACTTGAAAATCTGGGGGTGTTTGTTCCTAAGCCCGTTTCGATTGAGACCCTGGGTGTGGGAGAAGTCGGATTTGTCACCGGGGGAATCAAGGAGATTTCTGATGTAAAAATCGGGGATACGGTGACATTGCAGAGTTTTCCGGCCGAAGAGCCGCTTGAAGGTTATCAAGATATCAAGCCCATGGTATTTTGCGGCCTCTATCCCATTCAAGCCGCTGATTTTGCCGCGCTCCGCGATGCACTTGGGAAGCTCAGACTCAACGATTCCTCCTTTAGCTATGAACCCGAGACCTCTGCGTCTCTCGGTTTCGGATTTCGCTGTGGTTTTCTCTGTCTTTTGCATATGGACATCGCCAAAGAACGGCTCGAGCGTGAATTCAATCTTGAACTTTTGATTACGGCGCCCAACGTGGTTTATCATGTCCTCGGGATCAAAAGACAGATCACGGTTCTTGAAAATCCTTCCCATATGCCCTCGCCCAATGAGATCGATCATATCGAAGAACCCTACATTCGGGCCCATGTCATGGTGCCTGCGACAGCGCTCGGGCCGATCATGCAGCTGTGCCAGGATCGTCGCGGCATTTACAAAAGCACGGAATACCTGGACTCCAAACGGGTGGTCCTGACTTATGAAATGCCTTTTGGCGAAGTGGTGATGGATTTTTATGACAAAATCAAATCGATGACCGCCGGCTATGGGTCCCTGAATTATGATTTCATTGGCCACCGTCCATCGGATCTTGTCAAACTGGATATTTTGATCAATGGCGTTTCCGTCGATGCGCTTTCCTCAATCGTGGCACGCGATAAAGCGTATGGGCGCGGCAAAATACTGTCCGAAAAACTCAAAAATGTGATTCACCGCCAGATGTTTGAAGTGGTGATTCAGGCAACGATTGGATCTAAAATTATTGCGCGCGAATCGATCAGTGCCCTGCGCAAAAATGTAACTGAGAAATGCTACGGCGGCGATA
>CAYMUZ010000069.1:0-7982 GCA_964393875.1 uncultured bacterium
GGGCGCATGCGCTGCATGGTGAAATTCCGGGTCTTTCGGTGTGGGCGGCGCAGCTTAAACCTTCCCGCCCTGGTATTTATCAATTTCAAATCGAAATGACACAAGCCGGTCAGCGGCGTAGTGTCACTGCCGAAAAAGGCCGCTTGATTGCCGTTTCCGAAAACTCCGATTTGAACCCGATGTCTCCGGGCTATATTCTCACGCCCGATGCGCGCCATTTTAACCGCTCCGAAGTACGTATGGGCAGAATCGAACCTTTGAAAGAAGTTACGGATCTTCAAAAAATAAAAAATATCCAGCGCCGGCTGGCCAAGCTTGTGAGCGACACTCAGAAGGGGGCAGCGATTGATGATCCAAAGTTTAAGAGCACACATTTTAATATGCCAGTCAACGCAGGCATCTTAAATTTTGCAGCCGGTCTAGAGTTTGGTTTAGAGCAGATTCAGGTATCTCTTGAAACCGCACAGCCGGTTCAGTTTGATCGTTTAGCATTCGCAGCCGGTGTATTTCTGGTCAGGTTGAGACAGGCGGATCTGACGATACGGTTCATGCAAGAATTGCTTCAACCGGCGGCAGGTGTTTTTCAAATATCCACAGGCCTTCAACGCGCTATTGAAGCGACTGTGGATACGGAAGGCATTTCCAGCATTTCTTACGAATTAAGCAACTATGTGCAAAAGCAGCCTGAAGAATTGGCACAGCTCAGGGGAGAGCACACGGGTTGGTTTAAAACACTGTTGGATTCTTTTACGCAAGCCCATGAGGATTTGCTGGAACTTCAACGGATCGTTGCCCCCATGCTTGCAAATTTTGATACCCCTGTCACCGGCGTTGTCGAATTACGAAAGAAGGCGGCAAGTGACCATGAGATTGAATTTTTAGAAAGCGGAATCAGCAAAGCGACGCTTCAGATGAAGGAAACTCGATTTACCGAATCGATACCTGAGCAAGCCGTGCAATGGATGGATGGCCGCCGCGTCATTGCCCTGGCTCAATCGTCTGTGGGGAGCAGCCCTCTGATCAACAGCTGGATCCTGACCTTAGAAGACGGAGCGCGGATTTTAATTAATTCGCGAAATGCCATTGCTTTTCCTCCGGCCCGTCGTTCCGAAGTGCGGGGCATTTCGCGGGAAGACCATATTTTTGCAAGCGCTCTTGGGAAATTAAATCCCGATAACGCGGATGATCGAAAGGTTTTAGATGGAATCTTTTTTGTATTGTTCAGCAACCTTCCCCCTTCTCCTGAGGCAGACAGAACTGAAAAAGAACAAACGTTATTAGATTTTGTGACGGATATTTTCCCGGACTTTGTGGAAAATTTAGATGCCTATGAAAACGACTTGCAGGAGTTGAAGCAGTTAACACGAATGCTTTTGGAAATGGTTTCTTACACCGATGGCGAGAATCAAATTTTCAAGCATCCAGAACTTGTATCGTTGCTTCACGAAGTTATTTTAAATGATGAAACTTATACCATCCAGCTCGACGCGGAGCGTCAAACATTAAACAGCTTAGGAATAAAATCGGCTGATGAACTTATGCGATTATTTTATCCTCTCGAGGGAGAAAGAGTTGCGCAAGGCGCCTTTACTACAAGATTAGCAACGCATATTTTAAACCACATCACAGATGCGCTGACAGGCGCATCCCAAGAAGTTGATTTAAGCTCTTTGTTGACGGATGATTCAATACATCCCGTTGGAGAACGCGAGCTGGAAGCGGCGGTTGCTGTCTACAATAGGTATTTTAGAAAATCTCCTGCGATTGAAGTGATTCCCGGGCGGTCGCACATTTATCGTTTGGTTCGCCGCGCCGAGGTGCGGGCAAGCGAGCAGCAAGTGGACATGTTCGGAATGAAATTTCTGCGCTGGCGGGTCGATGCGCCGAAAGAACGCATTTTGATTGTGGAGCCCATCAGCCGAAAGCAGATCGGGGCGCTGAAAGCCCGGGGCGATGTGGATTTTGACGTTCTTCTGCCTGAATCAGAAATCAATGCTGAGAAGCAGCCGTCCATCAACGGCAGGCTTGCGGAACTTGTGCGCCAGGACCACTATGGCATTGTCATGGGCTATGTTAACGGCGCTTTCGACGAAGCCTTCTTTAAAGCGGCCAATAGTGATGGGCATAAGCTGCAGCTTCTGGCGTCCTTTGGAACCGGTACGGACAATATCGATAAAAAAGCTGCCGCCAGGTACGGCACCCGGGTGACCAATGCCCCCGGTCCGCTCACTACGGCTATGGCCGAACTCAATATCGGCGATGCGATGGATATCGTTTATGGCGAAAAAGTTTCTTTGATGGGTGACAGACCCGCGGGTTATTTCACTCTTTCTGAGGTGATGGCTGGCGCGAACTCTGCGCAGAAAAAAACAGCCGGTGCTCAGATTCTCTGGTATGGGCTGATGAATCAAGTTCTGCGGCTGCAGGACATGTTTCAATTTGTGCGCGACGGACGCTATGTGCGCACCGGTGTCGGTGAAAACGCCACGGTTTTGCACGATGAACTTGGGGTGAACCCCGAGTCGGGCATTCATACCTCGCTTGGCATTTTGGGTCTGGATGAAACCGGCCTGGCTTTAGTGGATATTGCGATCGCGCATGAAATCGAAACGATTTATATTTCGGCAGAAGAATATGCGAAAGTGGGCGCGGATGTCTTGGCCCGGTGGGCTGAACTTGTGCGCCATTTTGAGAGGGCTGCCAAAGCTCGCGGGAAAGAATTTAAAGATCCGATCACGCTGGTTCCCGGCAAAACATTACTCACAAACTCAGATTATCTGATCCGGACTGCGTTTGCTGAACGTCTGACGGCTGCCGATGCGCAGCTGCGCGGGATTGAAAAAGCACCCCTAGTTAATGCCGATGAAATCTATGTGCAGAACGCGGCTGTGCTGGATCAATCTCTGGCTGGGTTGACCCTGGGCGTGCAAGGCTTTGGCCGTATCGGCGAAGCGATCGGTCAGCGTGCTGCAGCACTCGGTATGAATGTCATTGCTTTTCAACGCGGGTCTGCACGTGAGGAGTATCAAGAGAAGAAGCATCGCCATACGATGATTGCAGACTACTTCGCCCGGTTGTATGACCAGCCTGTGGAAGCGCTTGAGTATGTGGATAAAGAGGCTTTCTTGCAAAGAAGCCATATTTTTACAACTCTGATTCCTCCAAATCCGGATGACCCATCAACTATCGGCTGGATCAGTGATGCAGACATAGCAACATTTTACGGCGACGGTTCTAAAACAGTTATGGGCGCCATCAACAGCGGGCGCGGAAAAATTTTCGGCAGAAGCCAGCATGAAGAAGCCCGCATCTTCGCTTCCATTGGAGTGCGTCCGGAAATTCAATTTCGACCGGATGTGGTCTGGAATGAACCGGGCGATAAGAGCCATCTTTTTCGTGCGGAGTGGAAAAACATCAAAGGCACGGGGCACACCGGTAGTGCGGTCATCAAGGTGCGCGACGGCATGGTCGAACGAGCGAATGAAAAGAATATCCGCCGTGTGATTGACGGGGCAGGCGCTGAGAACCCCGTTCTTGTGCCAGCTGCAGCCGCCGCCGCACAGACACCTAACCTGACCCCTGAAGCCCTTGATCTCTATTTGAAACCGCTGTGGTCGCGTTTTGGGCCGCTTGCGGTTGCGGTCAAACCGGAGCGGGGCATGTTAATTTTGGAACCAGATTCTTCCTCCAATCCTGAAACCGTTGTGATTGAAGTGACTGGAGAGGCGCGGCAAGTTCTGCAGAAGATTGCGGCCCAAATGCAGGCCGACGGATTTTTATCCCGCTATGGCTATACTGCCAGATCTGTCGTCAAATCTGGGTTTATGGCCATGGGCCCCTATGAACTCCGGCTTTATCGTGCCGGCTTACGAAAGCCGGCCCGCTCTGAAGTACGGAATGAAATGCGATATCGCCCTTCAGGCGATGAGAATTACATAAAAAACTTGGCGACAAAAACAGAGGCTGTAAGGATTGGAATTCCTTTGTATTCAGCGAGATCAAGCAGGTCTTTATCGCCTGTGACGACGGCAGCGACTTTGCCGGCTTCAGCTGCGGATAGGATAAAGTCATCTTTTGGGTCGCGGCAAATTTTATCCGGTATGGGATTGGGAATTACAAACGGCGCATGGGCTTTGAGCCAATCTAAGAGAAGTTTGATATCTGAGGGAGGGAAGTTAAATTTGGGGCGATGGAACACGTCGGTTAGCTCAGTCATCTGGGCCGGAGATACGATCAATTCTACCGCACCTACCCGAACAAGTTCCGCAAGAGGATTCAAGGATGCAGAGCGCAGTAAAATGGATACGAACAGATTGGTATCAAGAACAATTTTAATTCTTGTCATGCCGTTCTTGGCGAACTTCTTCAACAATACGGCTAATCTCCTCATCAGAAATGGGGTTGTTTCCGAAAGGCCGAGAGAGTTTTTCGGTCAAGTTGTCCCAACTTTGCTGACGGGTTTCCTTTTCAAGCTTTTGTACGATTCTGACTTTTTGGGGAAGACTCAGCATGCGGAACCATACAAGGATACGAGAACCGGTATTGCGAGTTCGGGTTTTTTTCATGGGGTGGTAGCTCCTTCTGTGAGAAAGATTACCTTAACAGCATTCTCAAATCAAGGGCCTTCTCAGGCCTCCCGCTCCGAAAATCGCGCAGTTAAAGAGTCAAACATTGACAGGGAGATTGATGCTGCCGAACGCGTGATCAGCTATTTGCCCGCCGGCGTGCTGGATGATTTTGTGAAAGAACGAGTGCTGTTGACAGCGCTTTACGGAGGGCACACCCATTTTTACAGCTATACGCCAGATGGAAAGCTCAACGGGAAAAGGCAGCCCTGGCGCGCGCACCATTATTTTTTTAGGCATGGCTTATTAACCCTTCTGGATAACAAGGGCCCAAGCCCGTTGAGTGATTTTCAGCGTTCAGCTGCGGAAGCATTTGCCAAAGATGCCAAAGATCTTCTGTCGGGCCGCGACATTAACGTGGATAAAACAATAACCCGCGCTGGCAGTGAAATTACCCTGGGCGAGCTGTTAACGACAGACCCCTTTTCGCAGAATAAATTTTACAAAACATTTTTAGCCGAAGACTCGCCGGCCGGCGGCCTTGAGAGCCGTTTTCAGCGCGCCGCGCGCCGGCTGAATTTGTCCCGTAAACAGCGCGCGTATTTCAGGCGCTTCAAAAATATTTTCATTCCATCCCTTGAGATTGGCGAACATCCCTTCACCGTGCGTGTTCAGCACAATGACGCGCGCGGACCCACCAAGGGCGGTGACCGTTTCCTTTACGCCAACAGTCTCACCGGTGATCCGCATTGGATGCACCTTTTCGAAACGCTCAAACCCTATTTGTCTTTAGGTGAACTGCGCTATCTGCTTCGCAAATACGTTCTCGAAGAAACTCTCCCGCTGTCTTTTGGTATGACGTCCAAGAACGCCGTGGCGGACCTGCCCTACGGCGGAGGCAAAGGCACTTTGCTGGTGGCGGATGTGTTCTGGAAACAGGGTATTTACGCGATCGAGAATAATGCCTCCCCGGAGCATTTCACCGAGTATTTACTTACCGCGATTGAGGAAATGGCCCGGGCCAGGGAAGAATCCGGCATTGTGAATGAAGATAGTGATATTCCGGCTGCGGATGTTAACAGCGCGCCGTACATCAAGAACCTGGCGAACGCGCATCTGAAATCGGTGTATGTCCCGATTAAAAAAACATAGCTGTGGCAAGCGAGAGTAAAGTATTTATACCGCTGTCATGTGGCATAGGGTGGGTGGGGTTTTATCGGCCGGCTGGTTCTCTGGATTTTTGAGGAATGGACACAGGCTGGCTTTTTGCGGGGGTTGAATGCTTACGTTCAGCCGTGGGTTCGCGCGCAGATCGACTTAGCATTAATCGGCAGTCTCACCACGATTCCGGTCAATAGGCCGCCTTCACGGGACGAAGTGCCGTACCTTAAAGCGCTGACTGTTTATTTAAATCAGCTCAGAGAACGTGGGCTGAAGCCGGAAGACTGGGTTCTGCCGCTGACCCGCGCAGTCGCGACTTACACCTCCAAACCTGAGGATCTTTCCGGATCAATTTTCAGGGATCAATCCACTGGGTACGCCGGCATTTATGTCTTAAAACAAATCATGCCTTTGAAGGGGCTAAGCGCAAAGCTCATGGGAATGGGCGGGGTGGGGGAACCTGCTTTGAGAAAAATGATTCAGGAAGGGATGGGCGTGCGGTTTGTGTCTGAAGGGCCGCGCGGCGCTGTGCGCAAGGACACCGGTTTTACTCTGCAGGACCTGGAAGTGCTCAAAACCATGCGCGATGACAAAGCCAAGCGCAGTTTTACACTGCTGGGTCCATTACCCGAATTTCAGATTGAAGGGGCTCAATTTATTCCCGCGGCCGAAGTGGAACGCGAACTGCTGGCCTACCCAGCTGACGTATTTATTCTTGCCGCGCTTGAAAATTCGATCCATGCCGGCAATGTGGAAGCTGTGAACGCAAAAACCGTTCTTGAACTGGCCAACGGGGGAATCACTCACGAAGCCTATGACCGCCTGCTCGAGCGCGGCATGACGGTAATTCCGGACACGCTCGGCAATGCCGGCGGTGTGACGGTATCCTACTACGAGTGGCTGCAAAATTTAAGTAATGAACGCTGGGATAAAGAAACGGTCGTTCGTAAATTGGAAGCGCAAATGGCCCGCGCCGTTGAGCGCGTGGATGCCATTCGCCGCGAATTCAACACAGATTGGCGAACCGCCGCCGACATTCTAATGATTCGTGAAGTTCTTGCGGCGCGGAGTAAGAAGATAAAAAAAAGGCGGAGCGAGATGCGGACCGCGGAGCTTGAACGTGATTCGGATGAGGAGTTTGTCCCCCCTAATGATTTCGACAAACCCTTCATCAAGGTTGCAGACGGAATAGACGAGATGATCGGGCCGCAAACCTGGTGGCGGCAGGGGCTTGCGGATGCCATTGCTCAAAACAATGTGCCGGCGCCGCTCCGCAGCCGCATCGTCGCCGTCCTGGGAAGCCTGGAAACGCAGCGCGCGGCTCTTGTTCAACGAGCCCGGCAAGCCGGCGCGCTGGCTTTGACTCAATCACCGGCGGAAGCGCAGGCGGCGCATACGCGGATGATGGAGGATCTCTCAGGGTTTAAAACCACAGTCCTTTCGGTTGTTCTCGGCGCCGAGGAATTTTTCAAAGCGCATGCATTCTACGAAACTTATCCTTTCTTGAACTTTCTCAATTTATATTTAGCTTATGCAATGACCGCCCATAAAGCACTTAATTCCGACATACCTGTTTTTGATCCATCAGACATTCCGAGAACCCTTGAAGCAGTGAAAGCCCGAGTGAGTGCCAGCGATGACATGATTGTACAAAGCCTCGAGGTGAACCCCAATTTTAGAGCCGAGGCGAGCTGGTTTAAAGATTTTGAAGAAAATCTCTCAGCGCTTCGTGATCTTTACCGCGGGCACCTCGAGATGGACCAGACCGTGGGGCACGCCTATGATCTTTTATTACAGGAGTGGGTCTCTTTTGCCCAGCAGTTTTCAGCCGTTCAGGGCAGGCCGTCGGCTGAATTACGCCGTAAATGGTTTAGAACTTTGGATCGGTTATCCTCTCTTGTGTTTGTTTCTTCCACCCGCAGCTTGCGTTGGCATATTCCAGGCGGGCAGCCAGCTGCGGCAGACGTCTCTGCCCGACTGGTTCGGCTGATGCAGTCAGCGAAGGTATTTTTTGACGCGGTGTACATCGGATCCATCGATATCCCCCAATTCTTCGAGCTTAATCCCGATGGCAGTCCCTTTGGATTTTCTGTAGAGGATCGAGATGACGCAGAACCGGCGACCCACGTTAAGGCCGATGGAGCGCTGGTCAGACACTTGCTAGCACTGGTGAATGAATTTACTCAGAACTCTCTTTTCACGGGCCCCCTCAAAGAAAAATTGTCCGCGGCGGCGGCGGGGTTATCGGTTGACAAT
>CAYMUZ010000070.1:0-13220 GCA_964393875.1 uncultured bacterium
CTGCGCGCAGCAGTGCCACGCCGCCGCCTGGGCAGATGCCTTCTTCGACGGCTGCGCGCGTTGCGTGCAGTGCATCTTCGACACGGGCTTTCTTTTCTTTCATTTCTGTTTCGGTTGCGGCTCCGACACTGATGACGGCTACGCCGCCCGCGAGCTTCGCGAGGCGCTCCTGAAGTTTTTCCTTGTCGTAGTCGGAATCCGTATCCTCAATCTGCTTGCGCAGCTGGGAAACGCGCGCGCTGATATCCTGCTGTTTGCCCGCGCCTTCCACGAGTGTGGTCGTATCCTTATCTACAGAGACGTGCTTTACGCGGCCAAGATCTTTTAGCGTGACGTTCTCGAGTTTAATTCCGAGATCTTCCGTCACGGCGCGGCCACCGGTGAGAATGGCAATATCTTCCAGCATGGCTTTACGCCGATCGCCGAATCCGGGCGCTTTTACGGCACAAACATTTAGCGTGCCGCGGATTTTGTTGACCACGAGGGTGGCCAGCGCTTCGCCATCGATTTCTTCAGCCACGATCAAAAGCGGTTTGCCTGATTTGGCCGTCGCTTCGAGAATCGGTAGAAGATCTTTCATGGCGGAAATTTTCTTCTCATGAATCAATACGTAGGCATCTTCCAGAGAAGCTTCCATGCGTTCAGGATCCGTGACGAAGTAGGGGGAGAGATAGCCCTGGTCAAACTGCATGCCCTCGGTCAGTTTCAGTTCGGTGGCCATGCTCTTGGACTCTTCGACGGTAATGACGCCGTCTTTGCCCACTTTTTCCATGGCTTCGGCGATTTGATTGCCGATTTCCTGGTCAGTGTTCGCGGCGATGGTGGCTACCTGGGCGATTTCTTTCTTCTCTTTGATGTCTTTGGAGAAGTCGCTGAGTTTTTCAACGACCGCTACAACGGCGGCATCAATGCCGCGCTTGAGTGACATCGGATTGGCTCCGGCCGTGACGTTTTTCAGACCTTCACGGTAGATGGCTTGGGCAAGTACGGTGGCGGTGGTGGTTCCATCACCGGCGGCGTCGGAAGTCTTGGAAGCGACTTCCTTAACCATTTGAGCGCCCATGTTTTCATAAACGCATTCGAGTTCGATTTCCTTGGCAACCGTCACACCGTCTTTGGTGATGGTCGGCGATCCGAACTTTCTTTCGATTACGACGTTACGGCCTTTGGGACCCAAAGTCACCTTGACTGCATTAGCCAATTTATCGACGCCCCGCTGAATTGCCCTGCGTGCTTCCTCGCTGAATAGAATCTGCTTTGCCATACGATATCCTCCTGTTTGAATTGAAACGGTGGCTAAAAAATTTAAAAACATCAAACCATTTTAATGAAACCGCATTCTGAGCTGAAAATTCGATGCGGTCAGATCTGAACTGCAAGCACCGTGCCATTTGGCACTCGGAATGCCAGAGTGCTAAATAGGGAGGTGTATTCTAGCCACAACTCGTATTAAATCAAGAGATATTCGGTCTTTTAAGCGATTGCTATCCGAGGGGATTGGGAGTGGTTGGGATGGAGAATTATGAAACACTGACTATTTATGGCACAGGGTACTAGATGCGGTTTTATGATACAAGAGAGCCAAGGATTTGAGGGTCCACGCGGGGTCGACTCGATCAAAACTTTTTGTAAGTGGCGCTATCGTGACTGCTAGCCCGCCCGTGGCGATGACGTACAGATTTTTTCCATACTTTGCTTTGAAAAGCCGTACGAGTCCATCGCTCATGGCGCCGTACCCTTGCACAATGCCCGACTGGATGCACGTGTGGGTATCCCGGCCCGTCAGCGAGACCCCTTTACTTGAGAGGGAGACTTGCTTGGGTAGAAGCGCCGTGCCGGACGTGAGAGCGCTCAAGGCCGTGGCCGGACCTGGAATGATTAACCCTCCCTCAAAAACCCCTTGTGCCGAGACAACATCGACTGTCAAGGCCGTTCCGAAGTCAAAAATGAGCGCCGGAAGGCGACCCGCTGCGAGGGCCCCAAATGCATTTACCTGGCGATCAATACCTAACTCATTTATATTCCTGTATTTATGGCGAATAGGTACTCGAATGTTTTTTCCAGCTTCCACGAGTGGAAACAATCTATTTTTTGAAATCCATGACCGTATAATTCGAGTTGATTTTGGGTTCACTGAGCATAATATCAATTTATAAGCTGATTTTAACCCACTCAAATCAAATTTTTCTATAAATTTTGGGATGTTGTCATTTTCAACAGAATAGAACACCTGAATCCTGTTTTCCCAATAAACAGCGCAGGTCAAAGCAGAATTGCCGGCATCCATCAAAATGAGATTTGGAGAGGGCTTAGGCATTGGCCGGGCGTTCTTCCGATGGGTAAAGAGAGGCAAGGCCGTGCCCGAGTGCTTCCAACAGGCTGTTTAGAAGGTTTTCACGGATGTATTCCTGTCGGGTCACCATTTTCATCGAGATGCCACTTTCAAAAATTTCACTCGCCCCGGTGTTGACATTCAAACCGATGCCAATCACGGCCATTTCCAGTTTCCCGCCCGAAGAGCTCTCCGCTTCAACCAGAGTTCCGCAGATTTTTTTGCCCTGGCAAAGCACGTCATTGGGCATTTTAAATTCGGTTTCAATGCCGTGGGTTTTAAGCAGGGCACCGACGGCGCGGCAGGCAATTTGCGTCAGCATGGGTGCTTTGCTGGCTGTGATTGGCGGGCGCACGAGCAAAGAAAACAATAGATCTTTGCCCTTCGGAGAAATCCAGGAACTGCCGGGCTTGCCGCGTCCCTCGGATTGAAAATCAGAAAAAATGACAAGCCCTTCCGCCGCACCTTTAGAAGCATAAAGGCGCGCGAGTGTGTTGGTGGAATCGGTTTCGCTTAAATGTTCAATCCGAAATTTCATGAGCTCTCCTGAAAGGTGATGCGAGGCAGGCTGGCAGAAAGTCTTGTCAGCACCTCATAGGGAATGGTTCCCGCCCACTGGGCGACATCTGAAACGTGAATTTCATCGCCAAGGCTTTCACCGATCAGTGTCACTTCGTCGCCGGGTTGTGCCGGAAAATCGTTTAAATCAATTGTGATGTAATCCATCGAGATGCGGCCGGCGATTTTGAAACGCTTTCCGGCGCGCAAAACTTCGGCGGTGCGCCAAGCGCTCCAAGGATAGCCTTGGCTGTAGCCGAGAGGAAGCACCGCAAGGTGTGTTTTTTTATGGGCGCGAAATTCGCGTCCGTAACCGGCCGTAGCGCCCGGCTCAATCGCTTTGACAAGCGCGATGCGGGTCTTGAGAGTCAGTACCGGTGCAAGGGCCGCAGATTTTTTAAAACATTCATCCGGATAAATCCCGTAGAGCATCAGGCCGGGGCGAACCATGTTCATGAGCGGATGCCGGCGTTTGAAAATTCCGGCGCTGTTGGCCGCGTGGCGTAATCGAAAACGAATGCCGCGATGGTCAAGAGCCTGAATGAGTTTTGTGAAATCTTCCAGCTGAATTTCGGCAAACCCGTCATCTATTTCTGCGGTGGCAAAGTGCGTATAAATACCTTCCAGATCCAGACCGGGAAGCTTGGCGATTTTTTCTACGACGCCGAGAGCTCCGGCGAGCGGTAACCCGAAGCGGCCCATGCCCGTATCTATTTTGAGGTGAGTGCAGGCGGTTTGTCTCGAGGATTGCGCGAGTTCCGAAAGAATGCGAGCTTCCGCCAGACTCGAGACACTCAGCGTCACACCGGGCATTAACGCCTGACGCAGTTCTGCCTCGTCTAACCGGCCAAACATGAAAACAGGGGTGCAAATCTGCGCTGCTTTGATTTCGAGAAGTTCTTTCAGTGCCGAGACCCCCAGGTAACGAACCTGCCCCTCTAAAGCCTGCGCCAGGCTGCAAAGGCCGTGGCCGTACGCATTGGCTTTGATGACCGCCAGAACGTCGGCTTGCGGTGCGAGATTTTTCACAGCTGCCAGATTAGCGCTTAGACGGTCAAGCCGAAGCTCAATCCAGGAGGTGTACGCACTTTGAAGGCTCGATTCAGGCTGCGACCAAGGCACGTTTTCTCCTTTCTTCGGGCTCCGAGAGGCGAAAATATTTTGGGACAAAATCAGCCGGTTTTTTGAGCGGGGTCAGCATCGATTTTTTTTCACACAGCCAGCGGATTAAAGTAGAGGCCTTTGGATACCAAGTTTTTTCCGCAAGGGCCGTCCACTTTTTTTGCGCGCTTACAAGCCGCAACGCTTCGCCGTAGCGCCGCAAGGCATCCCCTGTCACGGCAGAATTTTCCGGCAGTGCAGCGGCGAGCTCGGCCGGGGTCAGCACTTGCACGCGCCCCTTCGATTTCCAGACACCAATACGCCGCGCGTAGAAACGGACAAATAATTTTTCACGGCCGCCATCCAGACAAACGGCCAGCACGCTTCCCTCGGGCAGAACCACATTTTCAGCGATGAGGTCCAGACTGAGGCCGCCATAGCAGGGAATCGCCCTTGGAGCTCTCAACCCTTTGACTGTCGCGAACCCGACTCGGAGGCCGGTAAAGGAGCCTGGGCCGATTCCGAGCAAGACACGTTCGATGTCTTTGGGCTTCAAAGAAAGTTTCTTGAGGAGGCGGGCGATGGCTGGCAGCAGGCTTTCGGCGTGACGCAAGGGGCCATAGACGCGCGTTTCAAGCGGATTCCCCCCCCCTTTTTGAACCGCGACGCTCAGAACGGAGCTGGATGTTTCAAGTGCAAGAATGTTCGGCATGATTTTATGTCAAAGGCCAAGGAATCAGGCCCCGGATGTGACAATATTCTAGGGCATTGCGCTTCGAATGCACGCGAAATCTTTGGCGGGGGATTTTTTAGTTTGCCACCGGCCGGGGTGGGGTTTTATAATAACCTTTTAGCTAATGCGCTGATTCTATGGAAGCGTATGAATGAATTCGATGAACCCGATGAGGTTTGTATGAAACAGCCTGAATGGACTTCTTTTCTCACTGAACGGCTTAAATCTCAAATTGCGCTCGAAAACAGTGACCGAATTCAAAAGTGGGTATTGGCGCTGGTGGCGTTGACTTTTCTTGGGTTTGGATTTACGTCCGTTTCTGCGGCGGCAAATCCGGCGACGCTTTTTTCCATCAAGGTACTTTTTGTTTGTCTCTTCCATGCGGTGATGTCCCTGGGATTTTATCTGCCGTCTCTGCTTGAAAAAGGGGACCGAGTGCAGGCCCGTCTTCTTGGGGTGCGGGATTTTTCAGGGTTGACGCGAGCCGGGCTTGTTTTTAGCTTTTACGCGGTGGTGCTTGTCATGGTTACGGCGCAAGCCTTGGGTCAGACAGGGAAAGGGCTCTCGGGTTATTTTACGCTGATGACCGCCGTCAATTGGGCGTTAGCCCTTGGGTACGCGGCGCTGTGCCTTTTTCTCGCACTAAGCTTTACGCTCTTTCCGTCGGTGCTAGTGAAGTTTGCCGAGAAGCTGCGGGGTTTTCCGCTGGGGATGTTCTGGACGCACACGAGTTTGTTTTTTTTGACAGGCTTTGCTTATTCAGAGCTGGCCCCGGTGGGCAGTGCCAAATTTTTTGAACACTTGCTGACAGCGGGTCAGTTTTGGATTTTTATTCTAACCTCCGTTTTTTTTATGGCGAAACTGGGCAGTGAGTCGCAAGTGGCGGCGCTCAGGACGCTGGAATACGAAGTAGTGTCGGGCCGTTTGGACCGACATGAAGATATCCTTGCCCGTTATAAAGAAGTTTTCGTGCGCCGAAGGCTGGCTTACTGGATTAACCGGTTGTCGCATTTGATTGCCGCGCGCGCTCACGAAATTGCCTCTTACACGCACGAGTCAGTACGGTTGGTGGATCGCGAGGATCCCACGGAAGTGGATCTGCAGCAGGTCGACACCCGCTACAAGAAGGCGGATAATTTGCACCATCGGTTTGACCGTGAGAGTCAGCGGTTTTTGCTGAGCGTTGCGCTTTTTGATTTTAACGAAGCGGAGCGTGAGCGCATTGAGACGCTGCGTGATCAATTTTCGCGTGAACTGCGCAATACGAAGCTTGAGCTTGCGAGTGTGCGCAAGCGCATCGACGACAAATTGGTGCTGATTAAGAATTCACAGATCCCGCTTTTGTCAACCACCGCCATGCCGGCAAAAGAGCCTCCGCAGGTGCCGCTCTCGAACTGAAGGTACGCAAGAATTTTCGTGCCAAAAGGGATCTCTCGTTTTACAATGCTCGACTCTTTACGACCACGAACCAGGAGGAAGCACAATGTCTTCAATCGATCAAATTAATCAACAGCTTGGCAGTGATGCCCCGGGCCTTTTAACTCATATTTGTAAGGTCGGCAAAGATAAAATCAACCCACCCTGTTCGGATTGGGTGGGGCGTAATTTTGGCCCCAGTGACCGCAATCCGCAAGTACTGCGCAGCCTTGAAGGCATCAGCGGGCACGGCCGCCTTGGCGGCACGGGCTATGTCTCGATTCTTCCGGTCGATCAAGGGATTGAACACTCCGCGGGTGCCTCGTTTGCCCCGGAACCGGCGTATTTCGATCCAGACAACATTGTGAAGCTTGCGATCGAAGGCGGCTGTAATGCTGTGGCTTCAACGCTTGGTGTGCTTGGGTTGGTGTCGCGCAAGTATGCTCACCGGATTCCGTTTATCGTCAAGATTAACCACAACGAACTTCTGACTTATCCCAACAAGTTTGATCAAGTGATATTTGCTCAAGTGAAGCAAGCCTGGGACATGGGAGCGGCGGCAGTGGGTGCGACGATTTATTTTGGTTCGCCCGAGAGTACGCGTCAGATTATGGAAGTGAGCCAGGCGTTTAGGTTGGCGCATGAGTTGGGATTGGCCACGATTCTGTGGTGCTACCTGCGCAGCAACGGCTTTAAGGTGGAAGGAAAAGACTATCACGTGAGTGCCGACTTGACGGGACAAGCCAATCATCTGGGTGTGACCATTGAAGCCGACATCATTAAGCAGAAATTGCCAGAGCTCGACGGCGGTTATGAAGCCATTAACAAAGATAAAAAGGGCTATGGCAAATACGATAAGCGTATGTACAGCGATCTTTCAGGGACGCACCTGATTGATCTTTGCCGCTACCAGGTCATCAATAACTACATGGGGCGTATCGGCCTGATCAACTCGGGGGGAGCTTCAGGGGCCAATGATTTTGGTGAAGCGGTGAAAACGGCCGTGATTAACAAGCGTGCCGGCGGCATGGGATTGATCAGTGGGCGCAAAGCCTTTCAACGACCCATGAAAGACGGCGTCAAGCTTTTGAATTTGATTCAGGATGTGTATCTTTGCAAGGAAGTCACAATCGCATAAAGCGAAACGGTTTGTAAGGAGGCGCCCGCGCGGTGAAGGAAAAATCATTTCTCTCTGCGCGGGTGTTTTTTTTTGACACGATCCTTTTGGCTGCAGCGCTGCTGGTGGCGATGATTGCCGCCGAAGGGTTCCTTCGTATTTTCGATACAACTCCGCGCCCTCCGGCAAAGCCCGCCGGTTGGGCGATCATTCCTGAAGAAAGCTGGATCGACTATCATTCCACTCTAGGCTGGTTTCCTAAAAAGAATGTTGTTTCGCGTCTTGTGAAAGGGCCGTTGGAAGTGCCCCTACGCACTAATGCGGATGGGTTCCGAGGCAGTCGTGTTTACCCTCATGAAAAACCGCAAGGCATTCACCGCATCTGCGCCGCGGGTGACAGTTTTACTTTTGGATTCGGAGTGCGCGACGATGAGGCCTTTCCGGCGCAGCTTGAAACAAGACTGATTTCTACCGAGGTCTTGAATCTTGGCGTGCCGGGCTACGGCGTGGATCAGATTGTGCTGGCTTCTAAAGAAATTTGTCCGCAGTTTGCTCCTGATGTGATGATTCTGACACTTTTTCCGGAAGATTTTTGGCGGGCGCTGAGAGCTTTTAATGATGCGGGGCATGGCAAACCTTACTTTACGCTGGAGTCGACGGGGAGTTTGAAATTGCATCAAGTGCCGGTGCCGCCGGGCAAGCAATTCTCTGTGGAGCAATTTCCTGAAATTCTCCACCGGGAGGGGTGGCAAAGAGTTGCCAGCAAAAGTTATGTGTGGCGGCTTGGCCAGAAGGCCTGGGGGCGGCTGCAGAAAAAAATAGGCCGCGAAGATCCTGACACGACTTTGGAATGGCTTTTAGGGCGTACGATTTTGAAGAATTCCGCCGAGTGGGCCCGCAGTCGTCATTTACGATTTGTTCTGGTGATTGCGCCGCCGCTGCGCTGGATTACGGGGACCGTTGAACCTGTGAGGGCCTCGATGCTGCGTTTTGCCGAACGTGAAAAAATTGAGATCATCGATTTGACGCCCTTTTTTATGGATGCGGCCAAGCAGACTTCTGTGGACGATTATTACATTCCGGAAGATCAGCACTGGACCGCCCGCGGACACCAACTTGTCGCTGAGGTGTTGGCCGATTATTTTAAGAGGAGACCGATTTGAACCACAGACAAACAGAAACGGCGATATCTAGAAACCCGTGGGATGGGGTCGTTCACTTCTACTATGGCCTGGCCGCGCTGATTTTTATCTCCGGCGCAGCGCCCGTGATCCAGGGAGCGGGCAAAGCGTGGGTGGATCAAAAACCCTGGATTCACCGCTTGGCGATGCTGGCCGTCACACTGCCTGCGCTGGGGCTCTGGATTGCGCGGCGTGAGCTCAGGCACGATGTGGCGCGAAATGTACCGCAGATGACCTCAAAACAGGGTGTTTTGGCTATCTGGATTCTTTTTTTGTGGCTGGCGGGGCTTTGGACGGTGTCCGCTTGCACGCGGCACGCCATTTTTCACAGCGGCTTTGACATGGCGATTTTTGTTCAGGCGGTCTGGAATGTCTTCCACGGGCCGTTTCTTTACTCGTCCATCAAAGGCGGCATCTGCTTGCTCGGAGATCATTTTAGCCCGCTGCTTGCCTTGTTTGCTGTGCCCTATGCGTTCTGGAGCGACCCCCGCTGTTTGCTGTTGCTGCAGGCGGTTTCCGCCGCCAGCGGTGTTTTTTTTATTCGCCGGCTGGCGCTGAACCGGCTCGCAAGTGAAGCCTGGGCCTTTCTGTTTGCTGTTTCCTATGCACTTTACCTTCCGGTGATTAACTCGGTGCGTTTTGAGTTTCATCCGGAAGTAGCCGCCATGCCTTTTTGGTTTATTGCCATGCTCGCGCTGATGAAGAACAAAACGGGTTGGGCTTCCTTTTTTCTCGCCCTCGGGCTTTCGTCTAAAGAAAATGCGGCACTGGTTGTTTTTGGGGTGGGGCTTTACGCCCTTTTAGCGTGGCGGCGTTATCGGTTCGGGCTCTTCTGGATGGTTTTTGCGGTGGTCTATCTGGAAGGGGTCACACGCTGGGTGATTCCCTCTATCTCGGGACAAGATTATTTTTATATGAGCGGTAACTATCAGGCATGGGCTCATCTGGGAGCGGCCGCCTTTTTAAGGCATTTGATCAGCCTGGCATCCGTTTCTTATCTGATTAAAATTTTTGCGCCCGTCTGTTTTTTTTCATTTTTGAATCCGGCGGCCGCGGTGCTGGTGTTTCCGGCACTGATTCAGAATTTGACGTCGCGTAATGAATCGGTGAGTTCTATTTTTTATCAGTACACGGCTTTTTTGACACCGTTTGTTTTTATGGCAGCCATCGAAGGTGCATTTAAACTGCGCGCCCGGAGGTCTTGTTTTTACGCTTTTTTGACGGCCGTGGTTTTGATGGCCGGTGTTTCTGAAGTGTATGTTTTAAAAACAAACCTCGATCAGCGCACGGCGCATGTTCAAGCCATTGCGGCTTTTTTAAAAAAAGTGCCGCCGGATGTTTCCGTCAGGACCCATGAGTTTTTTGCTCCGCACTTGGCTCACCGCCGCGAGTTGTTTATTTACGAAAATCAGCATCCCCGTGAAGGGGGCTCGGAGAAAGCTATGAATGCCGAGGTGGTGATTTTAGACACGCTTCTGCTCAAAGAAAAAGCGGCGGGAGATGTCGCGAGCCTTTTGCGGCGAGGCTATCGAGTGGTGGCAGAAGAGGGGACGCTTAAAATGTTTCGTAAGGAAGCGGGGGTGACATGAGCGGCGAGACAGTCTTAACCCAGTCCAAATACAGGGATAAATGGATCCCTGCGATTTTGTTTGCCGTGGGTTTGTGCGCGACTCTTCTGAACGGCAGTCTGTTGTGGCTGGCGCGTATCGGTTGGTTGCTTGTGGCTATGGCGTTTGCGGCTAACCGTAATTACATTTTGAAAGCGGTCAGTTTTTATGCCGCATTCTTTTTCCCAACCGGGTTTCTGCAGCGAACCCTTTTTTTTAGTTTGAAACATTTTCAAATTGCGGTGCTCTTGGGTTTGGCGGCACATCTGGTCAGGGGAGGCGTTTGGCCGGCGATTCGCCAGGGGATTCGCGCTTTTCGTATGCTTCTGCCGCTTTTCTTTATCGCGGGAATCGGGGTGGCTCATTACGTGTTGAGCTCCCTGGATTTGAGAGCGATTCGAACGCCGCTCAACGTGTTGTGTTCGCTGCTGGCGGTTATTTACGTGGCGGGGCTGGCACATGCGCAGGGGAAACACGCGGCAGAAAAGTTTGGGCGGCGCAGCGTCGATTTTTTTATCGCGGGCGGTGTGGTGCAAGTCGCGGTGGCTATTATGAATACCTGGACAGGCCGCGATACGTTTGACCTCCTGCTTTTGCACAACAATCACTTGGGCTTATTGTGCAGCCTAGCCGTTTTTTTTAGTCTGGCGCGGCTTGTGTCGTCAGAAGGCGCGACAAGACTGGTTTATTTCCTCAGTTCCCTGATGATTTTCGGAGGCATGACGTTTTCTTGCTCGCGGACTTCGTGGATCGGGTTTCTAGCGAGTTTTGTTTTTTTTGTGGGCTGTTTAATTTGGCAGCGCAGCAGGTTCGGAAAGGTTCGCATTGTGAGGGGGGTGGTTGTCCCCTTGCTTGTGCTTTTTTTTGGGTGTGTCTGGCTGGGGGTGCGCCAAAACAGTCTTCTTTTCTCCCGAGTCATCCTGATGCCTCAGCTGCTAGATCCCGCGTACTGGAACTTTATTTTTCATGACCGTCAGAATTTCGGATGTTTTGGTATTTTGCGGTTGAGAATGTTTTATGATCTCAGAGAGATTCTCATCGCACAGCCCCTTTTTGGCGTGGGCTTTTTAGCGCGCGTTGTGGATTTTCACGGATTTTTATGGACGGTGCTTGGGGCGACCGGCGCCGCAGGATTTGGGGCCCTGGTTTTTTTCTACACGCGTCTTTTAAGAGGCCTGAATGCGGCGCTGGTGTGCGAGCAAAATTTTTCTATTTTCTGCCTGAAACTGGGGGTTCTTTCGAGTTTGATCGCCTGGGGGATTGAGGCAACCATGGAAAGTTACTTTGTGCAGTTTGCTCCCTGGTATATCATCCTCTCCGCGTCTTTTTTTCTAACCGTTCCCGTTTTGAATGAGGAGGACTTATGCCTATAGAAAAAGAGTTGACGGTCATTCAGGATTTGGTCAAAACCCTGATGACTTTTTTTGTGAATTATAGTTTTCAGGTCATCGGAGCGCTCATTATTCTGGTGGCCGGACTCTTTGCGGCCAACTGGGCTGCGCGGTTTTTGAGAGGGGCTTTTGAGAAAAAACAGATGGATATTACCCTGGCAAAATTTGTCACGGGGATCGTTCGGGGGTTGGTGCTCGGCTTTGCCGTGATTATCGCACTGGGTAAATTTGGAATCACGATCGCCCCGTTTGTGGCGGCTCTCGGCGCGCTTGCTTTTGGCGCCAGCATGGCCATTCAGGGGCCGCTTTCCAATTACGGGGCTGGTATTTCGATTATTTTGTCACGTCCCTTTGTGGTCGGAAACACGATTTCGGTCGCCGGTGTCAGCGGCTTGGTGGAAGAAGTAAAGTTGACCTATACCCTTTTGCGCGATGAAGATGGTGTGCGCATCACCATCCCGAGCAAAGATATTGTTGGGCAGATCGTCCACAATTCCTTTGGCTACAAGATTGTCGAAGCCGTGATTGGGGTGAGCTATAGCGATGATCCTGAAAAAGCGATCCGCGTGGTGAGAGAGACACTGGCCCGGTTTGAGACTGTGGCAAAAGATCCGCCGGCGCAGGTGGGCATTCAGGCGTTTGCCGACTCTGCCGTGAACATTGGTTTTCGCTATTGGGTGCCGACCACAAAATATTTTCAGACGCTGTATGCTGTAAATTTGTCGCTGTATAAGGCGATTCAGGCTGCGGGGATTACGATTCCGTTTCCGCAAAGAGAAGTGCGCATGCTGTCACAGGGAGCGAGACAGGTTTAGAAATGCCGCTGCGGGTCTCGGTGTTATTCTCCGAGATACAGCCGCTTGATGACGGGATTGGCAAGCAGTTCTTTGCCAGGGCCTTCCAGCTTGATCTTCCCGCTTTCGATTACATAGCCGTAGTGTGCGAGTTCCAGGGCTTTCCAGGCATTTTGTTCGACCAGTAAAATTGTAATGCCGCGTTCGTTGATACGGCGGATTAGATTAAAAACAACGTCGATCATTTTGGGAGCCAGCCCAAGACTGGGTTCATCTAAAAGCAGCAGGCGCGGTCTTGCCATGAGTGCGCGGGCCATGGCCAGCATCTGTTGTTCGCCGCCGCTTAAATTGCCGGCGAGTGCACGCGAGCGGTCTTTAAGAATCGGGAAAAGCTCCAGAAGTTCGCTGCGGTCTTTGGCAATCTCCTGATCGTGCCGCAAGTAGGCACCCAGATCCAGATTTTCGGCGACCGTAAGATGTGAAAAAATACGGCGGCCTTCCGGAACTTGTACAATTCCCATTTTTACCAGCTCATCGGGCGGAAGTTTCTCAACCGCTCGCCCCTCGAAATGGATGCTGCCCCGGCGCGTAGCGATAATGCCTGAGAGCGTCATTAAAAAAGTGGTTTTGCCGGCGCCGTTGCCCCCGATCAGTGAGACAATCTGCCCCGCAGACACTTTCAGATCAATGCTTTTTAGAATTTCAATCCGGCCGTAGCCGGAGTGGAGGTCAGTGACTTCCAGCATGGCCGTGATGCCCTCCGTGGCCGAGATAGGCTTCGATGACGCGCGAATTATTTTGAATTTCTCGCGGAGTTCCTTCGGCGATCTTTTTTCCGTAATCAATCACAATGACTTTATCCGACAGGGGCATGACCACTTTCATATCGTGTTCGATCAGTAAGATAGTGATGCCCGTATCGCGGATGGAGCGGATCAACCCTAAAAGCTCTTCTTTTTCTTTCGGATTCATGCCGGCCGCAGGTTCATC
>CAYMUZ010000071.1:0-13863 GCA_964393875.1 uncultured bacterium
CGCAGGGGGAAAAAATGAAAAAAATTTCAGCAGCACTTTTGGTTCTCGTGGTTGGTATCTTTGCGCTCACTCATGCGGCCATCGCAGCCACCGAGCTTAATGAGAAAATGACTCAAGGGCAGTTTGCGCAATGGCTTGTAAAGGCTGTCGGGGCTTCACGGCTGATGCCTGCTGCTGCAAGTGACCAGGATGCGATTGATTTTTTGACGCGTCTTAACATTATTCCGAATGATGGGTGGAGCAAAGATACAACAATCAGCAAAGCATTTTTGGCCTCACTCGTGGGTGACGATAGCGCCGCGCAGCTTGATTTTGCCGCGCTCATCGAAAAAGTTAAAGAATCTGCCACGACGCTGTTTAACGATGCACCGGAAGGAATTTTTAGAGCCTTTGGTTCCACTGCGAGTGGTTCTGTCACCATCTAAATGAACTTGATATGAAAAAATTAAAGAACCTAGGAACCATGGAGAATTTAGAAATGACAAAATTAAGCCAACGTTTCGCCGTTTTAATCGTGGCCGCGCTCGTTTTTTTCACGCAAAGTGCTCAGGCGGCGGGCGCACCCAAAGCCAAGGCTACTCCCAAAGTTAAGTCTGCGGCGGGTCCAGCCAGTGGGTGGGGCGCTGGGCTTCAAGATGCCATCAGTGATTTTCAGTCTAAACTCCCCAACATATTCAAAGAGCTCACTCCGGAAGATATCGGAAACAAACCCCATATAAAGACGCATTTTGGGGCATCCTCTAGCTTCACATCGGACGCAGATTTGGGTCAAAACGAGAATAGACCTGCGATGCTAACCCGCATTTCATCGGGTTTGACACTGCAGGCACCTATCGGCGATCGACTCTACACAGAAGTCGATTATACGTTTTCCCTGGCGTCAGCGCTTGGAACCCATACTCACTCCAGTACTGTGTCACATAATGTATCCGCGCTGGCTAATTACAAGCTTACAGATGCGACGAGCTTGGGGTTGAAGAATAATTCGCAGTGGAGTCAGTTGCCCGGAAGTGTAGATGAAATGTTCTTTCTCAATACGAGCGATGCTGGTGTCAACCACAGGTTTAGCGATATTTTGAATGGTCACATTAATGACCAGTTCCAATGGTTTCGTGATCGTGCGGTGCCCTTGTCGCAGGAGTTCATTGATAACGGAGTGAGTGGCGGGGTGGATTACAAGATTTCTGACCGCGTTACTTTATCGCCGACCACTCAATGGAACGTAAGGCATTTTGACGATATCGGCTCAAAGGACTATTGGCAGTATCGATATGCCCTAGGCGCCAGCTACAAAGTTGGCCCGAGAACAACATTGGCTGCGCATGCTGGGCATAATATACGCCAATTTAATGAGGGTTCTGACCGCACCGATCATTCCATTATTTACGGTATTGGAATCACCAATAGTCTCAATAAAAAGACCAGTTGGCATTTAGATTATAACAAGGATACACTCGATACTTTTGATACATCTTTTGTCAATCGTGAGACATCGGATGCCACTAACCTTGATAATCTTGATCGTGATTTCCGCGTAGTGAAGACTCATAGAATTTCCACGGGAATAAACTATCAGATGGCTGAAAGGCATTCTGTGGCATTGTTTGCCGATACTCAGTTTACACGTACCGATGCTGAGGACAATGTGCTTCGGCTTCGGGAAAATGACGAAAGTGCGATGGAATTTGGCCCTTCCTACTCCTATCGGTTTAACCGATATATTTCTTTTGATTTGAAGTATGTATTCGGGGAGAGATTTACCTCTCAAGACTCTGGCTCGGGGCGCGGCGCTTACACCTTCCATAAAATTGGCGGCGGTCTCACGGTCTCTGTTTAATCTGCTAAAAGCTCTTCTAAGTCAAGCCCGGCTGTGTTATATTCGCAGTCGGGTTTTTCTTTATAAAATGAAAAAAAATATTCTCTACATAGCAGTTCTTTTCTCCCTCCTGACCACCACGGCTGTTTTTGCTGGGGATCCAAAATATATTATTGGCCGTGAGGATGTTCTTGCTGTTACGGTTTGGGAATCGCCCGATCTTTCCAAGACTGTAACGGTGGAGCAGGACGGTACCATTAATTATGGCTTTCTTGGCTCTGTGCCGGCCGCCGGCCTGAGCCCTGATCAGCTCAGGGACCAACTTTTAAAAAAATTGGCTAACGGGTATGTAAAAAATCCGAAAGTAGACGTCTCTGTCAAAGAATATAACAGTAAAAAAATTCTTGTTTTTGGCGAGGTGGAAAAACCGGGCCTCTACCGTATAAAAAAAGAAACACCCCTTTTAGAATTATTTTTTTTAGTGGGTGGGGTAAAGCCTGAGGCAAAGCGTTTGACGGTGATTCGGCCGACAGAACAGGGCGACAGTCTGCTGCCAGCCGGACTTAAGGCGAATCAGGCAAAGAGTGGAGAGTCAGATGCGGATCATACGGTGCATGAAGTCGATCTGATTGCTCTGCTTTCGAAAGGTGATCTTTCGCAGAATATTATGATTTATCCCGGAGATACGATCTACGTGGCTTCCGGAACCGGGGAAAAATTTTATGTGCTTGGACAGGTCAAAAATCCAGGACCGCTGGAGTGGACGGGTGAAATTACAGTGCTTGAAGCCATCAAGCTGGCTGAGGGGCCTACGGAGCAAGCCGCATTGAACCGGATTATTGTTCGCAAAAATCATAAGGGAAAGCAGGACGAAGTCAGGGTGAATGTCACTGAAATCATGCGCGGCACAAAAAAAGATGATGTGATTATCGAGCCGGAAACGATTATCATCGTGCCGCGAAGCTGGGTTTAGTCGATGGAAACAAAGAACCTTCCCCCCTATGGTGTGAAACCTGCCAGCGAGACTCATAGCGAAGAGCATCTTGAAGCGAATCTCTTCGCCTATTGGCACATTCTGGTGAAACGCCGACTCGTACTTCTTGCGGCCCTTCTCATTTGCATGGGGCTTGCTTTTGTGATTAATTGGACACAAACGCCTGTTTATCGAGCGGCGGCGGAACTTGTGGTGGAGCCTAAAAGTTCCGGTGAAACAAATATGGATGCGCAAGTGTTAAATTTAATGCGCGATCCCACGTATCTCATGACCCAGACAAGGTTAGTCTCCGGTCATAAATTTGCGAATCGTATTCTGGCCGAAGCGATTGACACGGGTCTTCAGGTGAAAATGTTGGAAGAGGCAGGGCGTTCCATTTCCGATGAGCGTCGAAAGAATTTTAAATTGGATCCAGAGGAGCAGGAAGTGCTCATTCGCGCTGTGGCTCGGTCCATAACACTTCGTTCAGTTGCAGCGGGAGCAAGAATTTTTGCGCTAGAAGTGAAAGGAACCCGTGCCAAACTTTGTGCGGAGCTCGCCAATATTGCCGCGGAGGTTTATGTTGAGATGAACCATGAGGCGAACATTGATGCTTTTAAAAGCCGTTTTTCAATGACGTCTAAAAGCCTGAATGAAATTCGGGAAAAGGTCAAAGCAAGTGAGATGGCTCTTGAGAAGGTGAGTGCCGAGGTGGACCTTCTTAAGGCGCTTAAAGTGTTCGGAGAGAAATATCCTGAAGTCATTAAACTGCAGGGGGTTATTCGCACTCTCGCGGGAAAGATTGAGGAATCTCAAAATAGCCTTCAACTCAGTCAGATTGCTCAGCGCCAAAGAATGTTTACCATCATTCTTCAACCGCATTTGGACGCAGAAGGACTCATTCCAATTGAAGCTGATTTGACAAATTTAAAAACACTGCTGACCCAAGAAATTGAAACGAACCGAGAAATTTATAACAGTATCTATAAGAGACTGCAGGAAATGGAGTTGGCTGGCGGAGCGAGTCTGTGGGTGGACATCAAAGTGATTGAGCCGGCGGCTATACCCGGTAGTCCGATTCAGCCCAATAAGGAGATGAACCTGCTTTTATCACTGGTAGTGGGCATATTGATTGGTCTGGCACTAGCTTTTTTTCTCGAATATTTGGACAGCAGCTTGCGAAGCCTTGAAGATGTCAGGGCTTATTTACGCGTCAACGCGCTGGGCATTGTTCCAGAAGTTGAATTTGAAACCACAGATTTAAAAGATATGCAGGCTAAGTTTCACGCGGAGGGCAGTAGCCGTGTCATGTGGAGCACAAGCGACTTAAAAATCCCCTTATACGTTGCAGAAGCTTACCGAATTATTCGAACGAATTTTGTTTTTGGGGCTGTGGATAAGTCCCTGCGTGTTTTTCAAGTGACCAGTGCTGTGAAGGGGGAGGGGAAAACCACGACCACCGTTAACTTGGGTATCAGCCTTGCACAGGTCGGAATGAAGGTGCTTTTGATTGATGCAGACATGCGGCGGCCTTCACTGCATCATGCACTTAGGGTATCGTTGGACGGCCGGGGTTTACAGCATGTTCTCAAAGAAGGGGCGCCCCTGGAGGCTGTAGTTCAGAAAACGAGAACGGAGAATTTACAGGTAGTGACCTCAGGGGGAATTCCTGAGCATCCTGCCGAACTTCTCAGTTCTCCGATGTTTACAGCCTTTTTAAGTACGCTTCGAGAGGTTTTTGATGTGGTTTTGATCGACTCACCCCCGGTTATTTCGGTGGCGGATGCACCCATTATTGCCTCGCGTGTGGATGGAACCATTTTAGTGGCGCGTTCTGGTTATATTCCAAGACGACTCAGCAGCCAAGCGAAAAAATCCATCGAAGCCGTCAATGGGAAAATTATAGGGTGTGTGCTCAATAGTGTTGCAGCTTCTCATCATCCTTACTATTATTACCGCTATTATTCAGATCAATCCTACGGCTATTATGGTTCTGAAGGTAAAACGTCTGGACGGAAAAAGCGCCACTCGCCTATTCAAGGGGAACGGGTGAGTGGAGTTGAAAAGCTTAAATTGATTTTTCAGTCTTTATCCCCAAAGGGAACCCTACGCATCGAAGCGCTACCGTCCCCCCCGCCGCGCCATTCGGGTTCTCGCACTGAAAATCCATCGTCGACACCTATCATGACTGCTTAGAGGCGGCGTCGACGGACAGGATGCTTGAAACTGTACTTACCTTTCTTCTCGGAGTTCTGATCGCGGCCGCTCCTTGGTTCCACGGGTTGAGCGGCGTTTTGGAACAATTCGCGGCGCAAGTGCTCATTTATCTTTTGGCCCTGTTCTTCTCTTTGGGCGGCGGTCGTGATTTTTTTTGTGGTGGATTTCGTGATCCTTTTGCTAAAGGGTGGGGGGCCGCAGTTCTGCTATCCGCATTCCTGACGATGATTTCCGTCTTGCCATTTTACAGTCTCATGACGTGGATTCGTTTTTTTAGTCATTGGGTTATCTACCGTGCGGCACTTTCGGTTTGTATGGACAGGAAACGCAGAAATTTCCTGATGTGGATTATTGTGCTTGCAGGGGTGGTGTACTGCGTTTACGGATGGCTGCAAATAGCGGGTTATTTTCCGCACGACTATTGGTATTCAAGAAAATCCATGGCGGCCCGCTATGTGAATGGCGGACATTTTGCCGCGTTTTTGATCGTGCCTATCTTTCTGAGCCTAAACTCAATTTTGACGACCCGGAAGGTTTGGCTCAAAGCGATGAACTTGTCTATTTTTATTTTGCTGCTTGCATCCCTTGTTTTAACGCGGTCTCGGACTGTATGGATCAGCGTGGGTTTGGGGTTTTTCTTTTATTTATGGACGCTTGTACGGCTAAAATTGATCAATAAAAAGCTGCTGGCGGGTCTAGCTGCTATTTTACTGATCTCGGTGGCGGCGCTTTGGGGCTCTGGCTACTGGATAAAAATTGCAGCGCGCTTTCTTGAGATTTGGGATGGCCATCATCTGAATATTTTCAGCTTGGTCCACCGGTTTGTATTTTGGCAGGGGAGCCTACATGCGATAATCGCCCGGCCCTGGGGTTGGGGGCTCGGAACCTTTGTGCACATTTTGCCAGGCTTTAGGACCCACTCGGATCGATTTCTTGTGGATTATGCACATAATGAGACACTTCAAATTGGGGTTGATTTGGGGATTGCTGGTATTCTTTTGCTCTATGGAGTTTTGTGGATGGTCGTTCACAGTACTTGGAAAGCACTTACGGAAGATACCAAAGATGCCCTTTCAAAGATTCGATTGACGGGTTTGTTGGTCTCCTTTTTATGTCTTTTTGTATCGTCGCAGTTTGATTTTCCCCTTCGAATCTATGCGACAAGTCTTATTGCCTCTATTTTTCTCGCCATCATGGCTGCAGAGATTGTGAGTCTTGAAGCAGGAAATTCTCCAAGGCCCTGCAGAATAGGCCTGTCGCGCAGGATTGCGGCAGCGGCTATCCTTCTTTTTTGTTTGGGGGTGAGCGCTGCGCAGCTTTATGCTCAAACCTGCTTTCGGACGGGCGTAGGGCAGGAAAAAAATTTTCAATGGAATGAATCACTGGCTTCTTATCGCCGTGCCAGTCTCTGGGGCCCCTGGAATGGGGACTTCTATGAGGCTTTTGGGCGGTTGTCTCTCAAACGTTCAAAGCTTTCATTTCAGCCTCTCGAAAGAAAACAATATCAAACGCAGGCTTTGCAAAATTTTAAGCGGGCGACCCAGCTCAATCGTTTTTGGCCGGCTTCTTATTTTATAGTGGGAACCTTGTTGTCTCAGAACGATAATACGGCTGAAGCCGAAAAGTATTTTGAAAAAGCAGCAAACCTGGAACCTACGAACGCTTTTTACTTGTCGCAGTACGCGCGGCGGGCACTTGAAAACGGAGAAATCCAAAAAGCGCTGGGCTTGTATGAAAGGTATCAACGATTGGCCTTCCGTGAGAAAGGCCCGTCTACGGAGCAAATTCTCAACCAGGTCTATGTGCACACTCAAGATCCCAATGATCTGCGTCGAGTGGCGGGGCCCTCTTGGCAGGATCAATATACCTACGGACGTTTTTTGGCTCAAAAGGAGCGCTGGGACGATGCGATTTTGGTCATTGATTTGGCGCTGAAAGCGGCGAGAAAAGAGATGGGGCTTGATTTTATGGCACATTTAGGGGGAGAGGTGGCCAACTTTTATGTGGACAATAAAAAATTTGCGGAAGCCTTAGCTATTTATGAAACAGCTTTGGTGGAGAAACCACAAGATTTGCGCTGGCGGACCCGAACGCAAGAAGTTCGAAATTTACTTGCGATTCATGCGGCAGAACACAGCGGAACATCATGAAATCAGACATGAGAAAATGGAAAGGGTGGGGACTAGGGCACCAAAGGGCTTTCGCCCTAGGGGCCGTATGGATACTGCATAGCGGATTTGGGGATTTTCATGATGCCGCGCCGTTGTTTGCTTGCCTTGCCTTCATTTACTTTCTCATTGCCTTTGCGTCGACCAGCTTTGCCCTTGCGCTCGTTGCTGTCGCTATGATTTTTTCTCCGGAAATCGCAGTGGGAGCTCTTTCTGTTCACCGTGCGATTTCACTGAGGATCGAAGATTTTCTAATACCCGTAATGCTTTTAGCTTGGATGGCGCGTTCCGCGGTGAGGAAAAAAGGTTCGTTCCTGTCGAAATCGCCACTCAATAAACCACTTTTAGCACTCGTTCTCTTCAGCTTTGTGTCTTCAGCAGTGGGGGTCGCTTGCGGAACAGTCGGTTTAATTCCGACTTTCTTTTATCAGGCCAAGATTATCGAATATCTCGTCCTTTTCTATGTGGTTTCAAACTTTATTGAGACTGAAAAACAGGTGAAGCTTTTTCTCTTTTTTACCCTGCTGACTGTGGCCTGTTTAGCGTTTTATACGCTGGTTCAGGTTCCAACGACCGAGATGTTTACAGTCCACAGGATAACAGCGCCTTTCGAAGGTCGGCCGCAGCCCGCCACTGCCGGGGGATACCTGGCATTTAGTTTTTTAATGGTTTTTTGTATTATGCTCCATCAGACGTTGTGGATTCGGAGGATTGTTTTTTCCATCTTATCCATGATGGTGCTGATCCCTCTCCTCTACACGTTTAGCCGGACGGCGTACGTTTCACTCGCCGGTGGGTTGTTGCTCCTGGCGTTCGTAACAAAAAGCAGATGGGTGCGTTTTTTGATCATCGCGGTGATTGTTTTTTCACCTCTGATTCTACCCGCTGCCGTTAAAGAGCGCATTTCTTATACCTGGGAAGATGGGCAGCAGGTCGGCCGGGACTACGGAGTGGACCAATCTTCTGGAGAACGCCTGAATGCGTATCATCGCAGTTGGGAGGCGATTAAGAAGAATCCTTTACTTGGGCTGGGGGTCGCTTCCTGGGAGTACCCTGACAGCCAGTATGCTCGCACGCTCCACGAGCTGAGTTTCATCGGACTGGGGCTCTGGCTATGGATTTTTTTAAGACTGTTTAGAATTAGCCGCTGGTTATATAACATTTTTCCGACAGGAACCCTTAAGGGACTGGCTCTGGGGTATTGTGCAGGGATCATGGGTATTCTTTTCCACTGTACGGGTTCCTGTACTTTGTATATTGTGCGAATCATGGAGCCTTTCTGGTTTGTCAGCGGATTGATCGTGGCTCTTTATCAACTTGAAGGTGCAAAAATCAATACGGGTATTGTGCCCTCGGCCTAAGGCTCTCCAAATGGCTATGTGATTGTTTTGCAGAGCCTTAACAGAACGGGTGACATGAAGACGACCGCGGCTCGATTTTTTTTGGCTATTTTTTGTCTAGCGCTGGCTTTTCGTTTACTGCTCTTAAGTGGGTGGTACCTATCCGGAAACGGAGCCCATTTGTCAGGGGACTCCACTTTATATGTCAAGATTGCCAAAAGCCTGGCAGAGGGAAATGGTTTTCAGGTGGAAGGTCAACCCAATCTACGACGCGGACCGGTCTACCCGTGGCTTTTGTCGCTCGCGAGTCACGGCAGCTTTTCTCTTCTGACTATCCATTTATTTCAGGTCATGATCGCCTCACTGAGCTGCTTGTTTCTGATGTGGATCGCAATGCTATTGGGAGAGCGGCAAGCTGCAGTTTTTGCGGGACTTTTTCTCGCGTTCGACTACCTTTTGGCCAAGCAGTGTGTTTACATACTGCCGGAAATTGTTTTTGTATTTCTACTGTTTGGGACTTTAGGTGTTTGGTTTTGGGCCAGAGTGCATAAGCATTTGTACGGATTTGCAGCGGCAGGATTATTGGCGGGGCTCACTGTTCTAACGAAAGAAGTTCTTAGCCTTTATTTCCCAGTTTTGGCGATCGTAGGGCTCATTACGGTGCGCGATAAGGCAAAAATGCTGCGTTGTACGGCCATTTTTTTAATGGCCTACGGACTTTGCCTGATGCCTTGGGTTATTCGCAATAGCCGTATTCAGGGACAGCTAACTTTTTTAACGAACAGTTCCGGGCTTACTTTTTATCTTGGAAACAACCCGTCAGTGAATCCACGCTGGTACGGAGGCGATTGGATTACGGGTATTGACACCGTCTATCCTACCGAGAAAGACCTTCGGGCGGTGGATCCGGCGGTTCAGCCCGACCGCTGGTATTTTCAGCATGCAGTTGAGCATATTCAGCATCATCCATGGATTTTTTTGAAAAACGTGGGGATTAAAGCGGGGCGTCTTTGGTATCCCTTCTATCATAAATCTCCCACCTGGGCCAAGTGGGTGACCGGGCTGCCTTACGCAGGAATTCTTATTCTGGCGTGCATCGGGTTTTACTCAAGCCGAAGAAATTGGCGTGCCCTCATGCCTTTTTACCTTTTGCTTGTTTATCTGACGGGGATCCATGCGGTGACGATTCCAGGTATCCGGTATCGCTATCCAATGGTGCCAGTTTTAATGTTTTTTGCCGGCAGGGGTGCTTATCAGATTTGGCTTCAGTATCGGACAAAAAGGGTTAAAATAGGGGTTATCTCATCAGACCCTTCACAGGAATCATTGCGATGATTAAATGGCCAAAAGTTAAGATCAAAATAGGGAAGGGGTCCAAGATCGACTCCGATGTTATTTTAGGCTATCCCACCGGACGGCCTATCCAGAAGACCGGAGTGATTCTTGGCTCGAATGCCATGATACGCAGCGGATCTGTTATTTATGAGTCTGTGAAGGTTGGCGAGCGCCTTCAAACGGGGCATTACGTCGTTATTCGCGAAGAAAACGAGATTGGGGATTGGGTTGAAATCTGGTCGCATACGGTGATCGACTATGGCTGTGTGATTGGCAATAACGTCAAAATCCATGCTAACGGCTACATCCCTCAGTATACCCGCATTGAAGATGACGTCTTTATCGCTCCGGGAGCTTGTTTCGCCAATGATAAATATCCGTTGAGCCGTAACCTTGAAGGTCCCTGGATCAAGAAAGCAGCGCGAATTGGTGTGAATGTGACAATTCTCCCGGGTGTGATTGTCGGGGCCAAGTCTGTGGTGGGAGCGGGCAGTGTGGTGACCAAAGATGTCGAACCTGGAATGGTTGTGGCCGGTAATCCCGCGAGGCTGGTCGGTTTGGTGGAAGATATTTATAAAAAGGTGGATTTCTATACGCCCCGGTGGCGGCGAAAGGAAGTATGAGTGCTATTCGGATAGGGCTAATCGGCTGCGGCCACTGGGGCCCCAATTATCTTCGCAATCTGCAGATGATTGAAAGAGTTGAGGTTGCTGCCGTCTGCGATAAAAATCCGGGGGCTTTGGCGAAGATACGGCGGATGGCTCCGCATATGCATGCGGTTGAGGATATTGCCGCCGTTTTAGACGACCCCAGTGTCGATGCCGTGATTATCGCGGTGCCGGCAACCCTACACTTTCAGATGACGAAGCAGGCGCTTGAGGCAGGGAAGCATGTTTTGGTCGAGAAGCCTTTGGCGCTTGTGGTTTCAGAGGCTGAAATGCTGGTCGATCTTGCGGCGCGCTCAGGGAAAACGCTCATGGTGGGGCACACATTTCTTTACAATCCGGCTGTTCGAAAAATGAAACAACATGTGGACCGCGGCACTCTTGGAAAGATTTATTATATGCAGGCGGCGCGGACGCATTTGGGCTTAATACGGACCGATGTCAGCGCTGTCTGGGATTTAGCGCCGCATGATATTTCCATTTTTAATTACTTATTGGGCAAACAACCGCTGAGGGTTTCAGCGGTGGGGATGGCGCATCTCAATCCAAAATTTGAGGATGTGGCCTTTTTGAGTTTTGTTTATCCGGATCAAATTCTTGGAAATGTTCACATCAGCTGGGTGGATTCCAATAAGCAACGGCAGGTCGCCATCATAGGAAGTAAGGCTAGGATCTTTTTCGATGACCTCAATCTTCTTGAACGGTTACGAATTTTTGAAAAAGGGGTGAGTCTCGATCAACCCTATGAAAGCTTTGGCGAGTTTCAGCTGCTTTTGCGGGATGGCGATATTATCAGCCCCAAAATCGATCCGGAAGAACCTTTGCGCAATGTGTGCCTGGAGTTTGTCCGCTGTATTCAGACGGGTGAAAAACCGCTTGCAGACGGGCAGAACGGGCTTGAACTCGTGCGGGCCATGACGGCTGTGCAGCAGTCGATTGTGCTGGGCGGGTCGCCGGTTGAATTAGAAAAGAGTTCTGTGAAACCGGTTTTACAGCGTTCATGAAGATACTCGCAATTCTCCCCACGTTCAATGAAGGAGGAAAAACAGCGGTGGTTCTTGAACATTTTCCGGCGGGAGTTGTGGATGAAATTTTAGTCGTTGATGATGCCTCGATGGATGGTTCGAGCGCCAGTCTTATTGGCAAAGGAGCCACGATTCTTCGCTTGAACGAGCGTTCAGGTTGCGGGGTTGCGATACGGCATGGCCTTGATTACGGTATGAAAAATGGTTTTGAGGTTTTTGTCATACTCGCTGGAAATGGCAAAGACGATCCTCGTCAGATTGAGCGTGTGCTGGAGCCGATCAAGCTTGACAGGGCTGATTTTGTCCAAGGGTCCCGGTATCTGAAGGGAGGAAAAAGAGAGTCGATGCCGCTCGGCCGGATTCTTGGGACTCACTTCTACAGTTTTGTTTTCTCTCTTTTTCTTCGGAAAAAAATCACAGATGCGACGAATGGTTTCCGTGCATTCCGAAGGAGTCTGCTTGAGGATTCCCGGATCCAAATTTGGCAAGATTGGCTTGATGGTTATGCTGTTGAGGCCTATCTTTTCTGCCAGGCCATTCGGCTGGGCTATCGGGTCACGGAAGCGCCGGTCACAAAAACCTATCCTCCGCTCAAGAAAGGGTATAGCAAAATACAACCTCTCATCGGCTGGTGGAATCACTTTAAACCGGTGCCCTTGCTGTGTCTTGGAATACGAAAATAAGGCCGCAACCCTCATTTTTATGAAAACGGTACCGTTACCCCAAAAACTTTTTTCGATACCTCTGGTTGATTTGCAGGCTCAATACGTTTCTATCCAGGAGGAAGTGGATACCGCTATCAAGGGAGTCTTTGAGCGTGGCGATTATATTCTCGGGCAATCAGTTGAACTTTTTGAAAAAGAGTTTGCTGACTACTGCCAGTCTCGTTTCGCTATTGGCGTTGCGTCAGGTCTGGATGCGATTGCCCTGTCGCTGAAAGCGCTGGGCATTGGCCCTGGAGATGAAGTGATTACGGCTGCCAATACTTTTGTGGCGACGACTTTGGCGATTATTCAGACGGGCGCTCGTCCCGTACTGGTAGATTGTGAGCCCGATAGTTTTACGATGGATTGGCGGCAGATTGAATCAAAAATAACCTCCCGAACACGCGCCATTTTGCCCGTGCATTTGTACGGACAATGCGCAGAGATGGATCCCCTCATGGCCATTGCTCAAAAACACGGGCTTTTTGTTGTGGAGGATGCCTGCCAGGCGCATGGCGCCGAATACAAGGGGTGGCGCGCCGGTAGCTTTGGGATCGCCGGGTGTTTCAGTTTTTATCCTGGGAAAAACCTAGGAGCTTACGGCGATGGCGGTTGTGTGGTAACGAGTGACCCTGCTTTGGCTGAGAGGCTGCGTATGCTCCGCAATGTGGGGTCTACAGTCAAGTATCATCATGAATTACAGGGGACGAACTCACGGCTGGACACTTTGCAAGCGGCTGTTCTTCGCGTCAAACTTCGGCATTTGGATGGCTGGAACCGGCGTCGGAATGAAGGGGCGAAGCATTACTCTCGCTGGCTCGAGCACTATTGTCCGGAAGCCATTCTACCGACCACGAGGGATGGGCGGGCGCATGTTTATCATCTCTATGTGATTCAGATCAAAAATCGGGATGCTCTCCTTAAGTCGTTGGCTGAATTGGGGATCGCCGCAGGGATTCATTATCCTGTTCCTATTCACCTTCAGAAGTGCCATCAGGATTTGGGGTATCACGCCGGTGATTTCCCGGTGAGTGAGCGTCTGGCGAAACGCCTATTGTCTCTGCCCCTTTATCCAGAATTGAGTGAAACCCAGATTCAGCAAGTTGCCGAGACTCTGAAAAAAATCATGGGGGCTTTAGGAGCTCTGAGAATATGACATCCGCCAAAGGCAAAGCACTGGTGACCGGAGGAGCGGGTTTGATCGGATCTCACTTAGTCGATTTACTGCTCAGCCGTGGATATGACGTCAGAATTTTGGACAGCCTTGAACCCCAAACCCACCCGCAGGGAAAACCGGCGTGGGTCAACCAAGAAGCTGAGTTTATTCAAGGAGATGTCCGCTGCCGCGAGGACATGGAAAAAGCCTTAAGCGGGGTCCGGTTTGTATTTCATCAGGCTGCTTTTGGTGGATTCACGCCCGAATTCTCAAAATATTTTGATGTTAATGTGGGGGGAACAGCCAGGCTTTTTGAAGTGCTTGGAACCGGCAAGTATGACGTTGAAAAAATGGTGGTGGCCTCAAGCCTGGCTGTTTACGCCGAGGGGGCTTATCATTGCGGTTGTCGGGAATCACCCGTATTTCCTCCAGTTCGAGGGCGCAATCAACTTCAGGAGAAATTA
>CAYMUZ010000072.1:0-12384 GCA_964393875.1 uncultured bacterium
CTGATCGCCGATTATGTGATCACCGCTTCTCTCAGCGCACTAGACGCCTTCCACTACTTTAACGTTCCCCATCCCGAGCTTTGGGCTGTTGTTGCTATCATCGTCATCGGACTTATCAATTGGGTCGGGCCGGGCAAGGGCGGCAGTATGGCTGCTGCGATCGCCATTTGTGCTTCGATTGTTGCCGGGATTCTTTTTCTGGTCACGCTGCCGTATTTACCGCATGTGCAATTAGAGTGGCCCCACGGCGGGTTGGGCAAGAACTGGACCTCCTTTGTCGGGATTGTGCTGGCTCTTTCGGGCGTAGAAGCCGTGGCCAACATGACCGGGATTATGGTGGAGCCGGTTGAAAAAACGTCACGCAAGGCGATTTGGGCCGTGCTTCTGGAAGTTTCGATCTTGACTTTTCTCTTGGGCATCGCGATGAATGCGATTCCGGGCCTTGAGGGCCATACCGAAGATATGCTCCGCGCGCTGGGCGATCATTACATTGGTCCGTGGTACGGCAGTTTGATTTCGCTGGTCTTTGGATTTTTGCTACTTTCCGCCGTCAACACGGCTATTACGGGGCTTGTCAGCATCCAGTTTTTACTGGCGCGCGACCACGAACTGCCCAAGATTTTCTCAAAATTAAATCGATACGGCATGCCCGGCTTTGCGTTATTTGTGTCGGTGCTGGCCCCGGTCGTCGTGCTGCTTTTCGAGCACGACATTGTCGGGCTAGCGGCCCTCTACGCGATTGGCGTTGTTGGGGCCATTACGCTCAACCTTGGCAGCTGCGCGACCAACTTTGATCTTAAATTAAAAGGCGCCGAGCGTCCGATGCTTATGGTTGCGGCGCTGATCCTGGCCTTCATCGAAATCACGATTTGTTTTCAAAAGATTCACGCTTTAATTTTCGTACTTTCCGTCATCACGATCGGGCTGGCCCTGCGATTTGTTGCCAAGGCGGTCATTCCCGTGGCCGTGCCTGCGGTCGGAGGTGCCAGCGTGCTCACGGTTTCGGAAGCCAAAGAAATTGCGCCGCTTTACCATAGCGCTACGATGGTGACGCTGCGTAATTTGAATATGGACCTTCTCAATGAAGCGGCTCTTCGGACCAAGGCGCTGGGAGAAAATGCGGTCTACCTCAACTATGTGGAACAGATTCCTGACGCCAAGGATTTGCCCTCAGAAATAGCACCTTCCCGCGATTCTCTGGAACTGCTAACGCGAGCACAGGAAGAAATGGAAAAACGCGGAATTACGGCCGTTCCTATTTGGCAGGTGGGTGAAAACCCGGGCCGTTTGATTGCGTATGCCGCCAAGGAACTCAAAGTCTCTGCCGTGATGATGGGCGCCACGAAACGCAGCGCTCTCGTCAATCTTCTGCGCCGCGATGTATTACGTACGCTGGCCAAGCATCTCTCGCACGACAGCCGCCTTGTGATTGTCGGCTAAAAATCCGCGTCCGCCATGATATGATAGTGGGATGCAAAAATATAAATCGATCGACCTGGCCGGCCTCGAGATCGCCTACCGCGAAAAGGGTCGCGGCAGGCCGGTTGTTTTTGTTCATGGATTCGCTTCGTCCTCGCATACCTGGCTAGACCTTATTCCCTTATTACCGGCCGCCCGGAAATATATTGCTCTGGATTTAAAAGGGTTTGGCCGCTCTGCTAAGCCCGAAGACAAAAACTATTCCGCCTATGACCAGGCCAAGTTATTGACGGGTTTCCTCAATCAACTTGATCTCAAGGCCCCCGTTCTCGTGGGGCATTCGTGGGGCGGCATCGTCACGCTTCTGGCTTTACTTGAAAATAACCTCAAAAACCCGGTGAGCGGCATGGTCCTGATCAATTCCGTGGCTTACTTCAAGCACGTGCCGGACTTCATCAAGACCTTACGCCCGCCGCTAGGGACCCTCTTGGCCCTGCTTCCGACCCCGCAAGTCTTGGTGCGCCAGGTCCTGCAAGAAGTTTTCTATGATCGCAAAAAAATAACGGAAGAGCTGATCAGTGCCTATGCGGAAAATTTGAGTTCTCCCGAAGCCAAAAAAAGCCTGGTGGCCACTGCGGCCCAATTTGTTTCCGATGATCTAAAAGAGGTCCATAAAAAATTTAAAAAAATCCACATACCCACGCTTGTCATTAACGGGGCCGATGACCGGGTCATTCCTGTGGAAGAATCCTACGCGTTAAAACGCGATCTCCCGCAAGTCGAACTTAAAACCATCCCCATGTGCGGCCACTCTCCGCAAGAGGAGTGCCCGCAGGAAACGGCAGCGCTGCTTGCCAAATTCCTTGCACAGGTCTGATCGGTTATGGTGCTCCCCTTTGAAAAAATTTTGCGGCGGCTGAAACAAATAAGCCCCCAGCCCACCGAAGACGGCTGGCGTGTCGCCACGCAATCTTATTTCAGGACCGAACATTCAAAATTTGTTTTGGCCGTTTTCCGGCTGGATTTATGGTCGGATAGGCCTTCTTCTAAAGACCCGAGTCTGGCCGGCGCGAAAAGGCACGTCATCGAACGGCTGGCCGTATTTTTAAAGAACCATCCGATCCTTCATAAGCAATTGCGCTGGAGGATGTTCTCAACCCAAAGAACGCGCAAAGACCTGCTGGATATTGTCGACGCGGATTTTCATGAAAACGGAACACTTGAGCGCGTTCAGCTATGGCTGGATACGGGCCATGACAGGCTTGAGCTGCTGCACACTGACGCGAGAAACCAATTAAACGCGACCGTGATCCAGGCTTATAACCGGCTGAAAGATACCCGGGATGAGCATCGCCCCCGGCATCTGAAAAAATATCTAAGTCAGGAAGCGGACGACTCAAAAGAGAACCGCCAATATTTAGAGAGAACTTTAAACAGTCCCTGGATCCATTTTGAAATATTGCCGCCCGCGGATGCCGGGCGTTTTCAGCCGCCTGACTTTATGAAACGCAAGCATCCCGGCTTGGGTGGGATTAATTTATGCTGCCGCTTGACGGCGGATTTTACAGAAGCCGATCTTTGGTTCCAGATGTCGCATATTTTGATCGACGGTGTGCCTACACAGAAAATCCTCAGCGCTTTGAAAGAACAATGGGGGATTTGCGGCGGTCTGGTGCTGCCTTCCACCAGCGCGTCAAAAAACGAAATCCCGCCGTTGCTTTGCTCGACGCGCAGCGGTAAACGCGCCCGCTATAGCGCCGATCAGTTGATTGACTTTCGCCCGCTGCTGAAAGTGCGCGAGGAACTGAACCAACGCTACGCCGGCCAATTGTCGGAGTCGATCACGGTCATCAGCATGCTGGGCTGGGGGTTGGCACACGAGCCTCTTTTTGCCAAACACAAATTTTTATTCCCGATTGATCTGCCTTCTGTACATTCTGAAGAGCGCACGCTCGGCTTTGTCAGCATCCGCCCCGGGCTTTACATCCACAATTCCATCCTCAAGGACAGGTTTTTGGCCTATCAACAGGCGTTTAACCGCAAGCTGTCGCGCGCACGCGCCCGGACCAACGGAATTTATAAATTGTTTGAACTTTTCGCCTTCCTGCCTCCGCCCGCGTACTGGTTTATGCAGAAATTCATGAAATGGCTTTTCGCCGAAGTACTGGGTTCTGTCGTGATTACGATGATTAAAGATGCCGATTTTTTTATGGCGCCTTTCAGTGACGTGATCTCCGAAGGGTTTATCGCGATTGGCAATTATTCGCTCGCAACTGAAGACAAACAAAAGGTGGGAATCGTCAGTGTCAAAAGCACGCAGGGCAACGTGCGCCAATATCTAAGTGCCGTGAGGGCAGTCGTCTCAGATTTTAATCAATTCAACCCAAAAAGGAGTTAGTCATGAAGAAAATTCTCATCGGACTTGTTTTACTGGCCGTCGTTTTATGGGGGGCTGTGAATTTATTCGGAGCGGTTGCGCTTGGGCACATTCTCGGCAATGCCGTGGGCGCGCCTGTCAGTGTTGGCAGGGTGCACGTGGGTATTTTTTCACCCAACGTCGGCATTTATGGCCTTAAAATCAAAAACCCGGCCGGGTTCCACGAAAAAAATTTAGCGGAAATCCATGAAATCTCGGTGGTTTATGATCCCGCCGCTTTCTTCCGCGGGCAGGTCCACTTGAAGACCGTACGGCTCGACTTCGGCGATGTCACGATCGAAAAGAACGCTACGAGCGTGAATTTGCTTCAGCTCGGTGCGGTCAAGGGAATCACGAAAGGCATTGGCTCTGGAGGGGCACCCTCAAAGACCCAAAAAACGGCAGGCAAAGCGCCGGCACTGCAAATGGACGAAGTATTTCTGAATGTCGGCAAGACCCGTTACGTGGATTCCGCCGCCCAGCCGCCGCTCGTGAAAGAATATGACCTCGGCGTACACGACGAAACGTTTAAAAACGTGACCAGCGCCCCGGCGTTGGTCAAAGACATCGTCTTTCTGATTTTACGCAAAGTAGGGCTTTCGTCCATCACCGGCAATTTTGATATTCTCTTGCAAGGCGTCGGCGGAGGCATCCAATCCACCGTTGACAAACTCCTGAAGCAGTAAGAGTTTTCCCTTGAAACCGGGAAAAATGAATATCCGCATATCCAAAGCGGATCTTGAGCGGCTCAAGGCTAAGGCTGCCGAAGAGGGAATACCCTACTAAACTTTGGTCGCCGGCGTCCTGCATAAGTTTGTTTCAGGAACTTTGAAAGCAGCATAACCTTGGCAATCTTTGCGGCAGGGACTTCCGTCAGCGGAACAAGCCGGCCTGCTGAATGCCATTGAGGATAAATTGCACCGCGATGGTTGCTAATAGCAGGCCCATCAATCGCCTTACGATCTTCATGGCAATCACGCCAAACAAGTGGGCGTGGATACTGGCGATTTTAAAGATGACGTAAGTCAGCAGCGTGACCAGCGCAATGTTCCCGGCAAGAATGCCTTGCTGAAAAAAACCGTGGGCCTTATTGCTTAAAAGAATGACCGTCGTGATTGCCCCGGGCCCGGCCAGCATCGGCACCGCCAGGGGAGTGATTGCGATGTCCTCCTTGCGCATACCTTCTTCTGTTTCTTCCCGCGTTTCCTTGACGGCCGTGCGGCGCGCCTGAAGCATGTCCACCGCGATAATCAAAAGTACAATGCCGCCCGCAATTTCAAAAGCCGAAATGGTCACGCCCAGGATATGAAGCAGTCCTTGGCCGAGGAATGCGCTCGCTAAAAGAATGAAGAACGTGGTCAGCGACGCCAGACGGGCCATGCGAATGCGGTCTTGCGTGGAATTCCCGTGCGACATGCTCAGAAAGACGGGTACCATGCCCACCGGGTCCACGATCACGAACACCGAAGTAAAAGATAGAATGGCGAAATCCATTAAGCTCATGTTTCAATTATACCCTTAAACGCCTGCTATTTTCTCATTGAAAAAAAACATGGCAGGTGTAGGCTGTGCGGATGTCGACAACCCTGCTTAAACCCAAAACCACGCTGGCCGTGTATGCGATCTTGCTCAAGCGCGTTCGCCAAGCCATCGCTGCCGGTAAGGATCGCGCTGCCGTAGCGGTTGAGCGCGAACTCGTGCGTACCAAATGGGAAACCGGAAAACTCATCCTCGAACACATTCTGCTGAATAAAGACCGTGCTGATTATGGCGAGAAAGTGATTGTTCGTCTTTCCAAAGATTTAAATGCCAGTCAATCTGAACTGGAATACATGCTGCAATTCGCGCGTGCAAACCCAATTGCCCCGGCGCCGGGGCAATTGAGCTGGGCCAATCAGCGTGAGCTGCTCTCTGTCAATAATGACTCTGAAAGAACAAATCTTGCGAAACTAGCCCGAAAAGAAAAATGGACAAGCCGTACGACGCGCAAAGAGATCAAAAAACTGCGTGCTGCCAAACAAATCACCGTCACCAAAGGGCCTGCGCCCGTTGTCCTCAAAGCCAAGCGCGGTACCTCTGGTATTTATCGAGTGGTGGATTGGAAGGGTAGAAAAGCTTATGACTTGGGCTTCTCGACTTATTATGTCCTCAAAGGCACGCCGCCGCGTGCCCAAGAACCTTCGGTGGACGAACTCTTCACCTACGAAGCCGAAATTGACGCGGTCTTCGACGCCGACACTCTGTGGGCTGACATCCACCTCGGCTTCGGCATCTGGACTCATCAGAAATTGCGTCTGCGTGGCATTGACGCGCCCGAAATCATCACCACCGAAGGCCAAGCCGCCAAACGTTATCTTCAAAAACTACTAAAAAATTCACAAGTCCTCATCACCAGCACCAAATCCGACAAGTACGACCGTTACCTCGCCGACATTTGGGTGGGCGACACCTTCATCAATCAAGTCATGTTGGATAAGGGATATGCGGTAGCGGTGTTTGAATAAGCGCAACCTGTCCCCTTCATCGATATCCTTGAGCGAATTTGAAATGCAGGCTTGATGACACTTTCGGACAGCCGGTGCGTCTAAAGGACGTGGGTATCCATTCATCTAGAACACGGAGGCAAGTTATGAATAAGAAAATTGTTGTGGCAGGGCTGATCGCTTTGGCTTTAGCGGCAGGAAGTACACAGGCTTTTGCGAATGGGGGCGGTGGACGAAAGGGGGGAGATCCGTTTAGCGGAGCTTTTTTCCAGGAGGCACATTTGCCAATGCGTATCTCAAATTGAGAGAGACATTGACGCCGGAGCAGTGGCAGACTCTGAAGGGTCTTGAAAAAGAAAAGATGAAGGGGTTTCATAAAGGCGGCAGAAAACACTGGGGCCGTTAATCAAGAAACTCTCATAAAGCAAAAAGGCCAGACAGCATCGCTGTCTGGCCTTTTTGTTTGGAATGCAAGTTACAGGATTTTACGGCCCTGAATGATATTGACCAGGATCATGACCACAGCAACGACGAGCAGGATGTGAATAAACCCGCCGATGGTATAGCTGCTCACCAGGCCCAGCACCCACAGCACCAACAGAATGACAGCGATTGTATACAACATGGATTCCTCCTTGAGTTGATGGGTTAAACTTTTCCGTTTCTGACCAGCAAGGCAACGCCGCTGATCAGCGCGATCACTCCCACAATGGGGGGGATCGGGATATTTTTAGTTCTTTCAGTCGTGACTTGCAGCGCACCCAGATCTACGGCTTTTTCCCGGGTTTTAAAAGTGATGCCCTGGTAAGTAAAAGCGGCGATGCCGAGCACGATCAACAGGACTGCCAAAATCGTATTTTGTTTCATAGAAAACCTCCGGTCTTTAGAGCAATTGCTGGCGGGGCAAATCTCCCCGCCAGCAATCTAGTTCTGACAAGTTAATTAAGCAATCGACATGTTGTTGATGACACTGTTCACGCCGTAGATATCGTTCACGAGTTTGGTCGCGAGATCTTTTTCGGCGGAGTTTTGAGCTTTACCGCTCAAGGTCACGATGGAGTCCTTGGTCGAGACCGAAGTTTTAAGGCCGCTGGTCGAACGGTGAGACATAAGCGCCATCTTGACTTGGGCCGTGATGGAAGCGGCATCGATTTTTTCCTGCAGGGTCTGCTCCGGTTCCTTCGCAGCGACCGTCATCTCATTGCGCACGCCTTCAATGCCTTCAATGTCTTTAACGTATTCAGTGATCAATTCGCGCTGCGCTTCACGGGTCGCTTCACCGCGTAAAGTGATGACGCCATCTTTGGAGCTGACTTTGACCGCAGCGCTCTGAAGATACGTTTTGAACACATAGGATTGGCGGGCGGATGACTCGATCCGGTCATCGGTTTCGGAAGCGTGCAGCGGCGCGCTGGCGGCCAGAAGAGCAATCACAGCCGCTGTCAGAACTCACGGGTGTTTGTTTTCATAGGAGGCATCCTTTTTTTGGGGACACTGTTTTGGATTGTTCTTACGCGCTCATGATTTTGCGACCTGCTTTACGCGTTTTGACCGGACCGCGTCCACCCGCCGACTTGGCGGCGCGTTTTTTAGCGGCCGTCATTCTTCCACCTCTGCTTTTCTTCGCCATTTGAAATCACCTCCTGCATCTGATTTAGGGCTATAATACGTACGGGTTGGGCCTTTTTCTATGGGGTGAAACCCTATATTCGGTAAGCCTTTGGAGCGGGTAGGGTATTACCCCATAGAAGCAAGGGGGCAATCCTACGATAGTGGCCGTGGTAGCCTAAGGACGCTACTGAGATGGATCCGTTAGGAAAGGAACTATGAAATTAAAATTAATAAGTCTGAAAAACAGACATCACAAGACTCTGCGAAAGCTGAAAGAGGAGATTTTTCAGCGCAAAGCGGTGGAAAAAAAACTGAAAAAAAACGAGCACCACTACAGACGTTTGTTAGAAGAGGCGCGTACGACGCAGGAGCATTTGCGGCATTTATCCCGTCAGGTCATCTTAGCCCACGAAGAAGAACGTAAAGAAATCAGCCGCGAACTCCACGATGAAATTGCCCAAACGTTGTCAGGGATCAATGTGAATCTGTCGGCATTAAAAGCAGAGGCCGCAGTCAATACCAAAGGATTAAAAAAGAAAATCGTCCGCACCCAGCGCCTTGTGGAAAAGTCGGTGGACATTGTGCACAGGTTTGCCCGTGATCTTCGTCCGGCGATTCTGGATGACTTGGGGCTTATTCCGGCTCTTCATTCTCACATGAAGAGTTTTAAAAAACGCACAGGACTGTTGGTCCAATTCAAAGCTTCTCCGGAGGTGGAGAAATTAAACTTTGTTAAACGAACCGTTTTTTATCGTGTCGTACAGGAAGCTCTCATGAATGTTAATAAGCACGCTCAGGCAAGCCTTGTGAAAGTAACAATTGAAAAAAACCACCGTTTCATTCATTTAAAAATTAAAGATAACGGGAAATCTTTTCAGGTTGAACGCGTCCTTTCCGCTAAGAAATTCAATCGACTCGGTTTGCTCGGCATGCGTGAACGCGTAGAAATGGTAGGGGGCAGATTTGCGGTTGAATCCATCAAAGGCACCGGCACCACGATTGGGGCAGAGGTTCCATTCTAATGATAATTCCGTCACACAACCGTATCAGCGTTTTACTCGTAGACGATCATGCCGTGGTTCGTGAAGGCCTTCGGCTGGTGCTGGAAGTTGAAACGGACATGCAGGTCGTTGCGGAGGCCCGCAGCGGCCGTGAGGCCGTAGAGCTTGTTAAGAAAATACGGCCCGATGTGGTGGTTATGGACATTGCCATGCCGCTCTTGAATGGATTTGAGGCCACCCGGCAAATTGTGAAACTCTTTCCCGCGACGAAAATTCTGATTCTCTCGGCCCACAGTGATGATGAGTATGTGGATCAAATGATCGCGATAGGGGCTGCAGGCTATTTGATTAAACAAAGTTCTGCGGAACTTTTATCCAAGGCCATACGGGAAATTCAAAAAGGAAATGTTTTTTTTAGCGGGGACATTGCAAAGCGGCTTGAAAGGAAGAACAATAAATCGCTGGGCCGCAATGGAGTTCTCAAGAAAAAAAACGTCCGTTTGAGTTCGCGTGAGGTAGAAACTTTACAACTGATTGCCGAAGGCAAAGCCAATAAAGAAATGGCCGCGGAACTTGAGATCAGCATTAAAACGGTTGAAAAGCACCGCCAGCATCTTATGGAAAAGCTTAATATTCACGACACCGCAGGGCTTACCCGCTACGCCATTTCCGCAGGCATCATCGAGAACAGCATTCAATTAACGATTCGTTAGCGCCTATGATTTCTAAAATAGGATTCGGAATCAGAAAATTGAAACGTCTGTTCAACCGTTCTTACTGGGCGGTGCGTTTGTTTCGTTTATCCAAGTCAGAGGGCACGGCCGCCACTCCGGGTTTGGTATTGATTCAGATTGACGGGCTCTCTTTCAAAAACTATCAGCGCGGACTCCTCGAAGGACACCTCCCGTTTCTTCATTCTCTCGGTGCGAAGCAAAAATATAAGGATTACGCGCTTTATACCGGCCTGCCCTCCAACACACCCGCGGTGCAGGGCGAACTTTTTTATGGCGTCAAAGGCTGCGTGCCCGCCTTTCATTTTGTGGACCGGCAGAGCGGCGAAACGTTTGTGATGTTTAACCCGAAATGCGCCCAAGAAATAGAAACTCGCTTAGGTAAAGACAACGACGCGCTTCTAAAAGACGGAAGTTCCTATTCTAATATTTTTACGGGCGGTTCCGAAGAATCCCATTATTGCGCCGCGGGCGGCGGCTATAGCAGACTTTTTAAGGTTTTTAATCCTTTTACCTTGATGCTTATTTTTATTTTTCATATGAATATTTTTTTTAGAACTCTGGCGTTGCTTTTCCTTGAAGTCGTCATCGGAGTTTATGAGTTCGTGCGAGGGGTCCTGCGCGGTAAAAAAATAAGCGTTGAATTAAAATTCATTCTGGGCCGGGCCCTGATTTGTGTTTTACTGCGCGAGCTTGTAGTCATGGGAGGAAAAATTGATATTGCCCGCGGGTTGTCCATTATTCATTTGAATTTTGTGGGATACGACGAACAAGCCCATTGGCGCGGGCCCTCTTCGAAATTCGCCCATTGGTCGTTGAGGGGAATCGATGATGCCGTTCGCCGCGTTTGGAAAGAGGCGCGGCTGGCGGAACGCCGGGATTATGATATCTGGGTTTATTCGGATCACGGGCAGGAAGATGCAATTCTTTACACCGAGGAGCATGGCCGCTCCATTGAAGAGGCGATTGCTGAAATTTTCGGAGAGCTCGCCAGTTCTAAAATTTCAAACAAGAAAATTCGTTTTTCGCATGCCCAGCGAGTCGAGCATGTAAGTCCCAAAGTGATTGCGGTGGGTATGGGTCCGCTGGTTCACATTTATCCTTCCACGGAGTTGAACCCGGCCGAAAAAGAACGCGTGATTTGCGAATTGTTGCTGAAGGCCAAAGTTCCTGTGGTTCTGATTCCGAAAGAAGCAGGCCAAGTCGAGTCGCGCACGCGAGCAGGAAAATTTATGCTTCCCGGCGAGGCGAGTGAAATATTAGGAAAAGACCATCCTTTTTTAAAAGAGGCGGCCTGCGATTTGGTGGCTTTATGCCATCATCCGAGTGCCGGTGAAATTATTATTTCAGGTTTTTGCCAGGGCCAGAAGCTCATCACCTTTGCTTCAGAGAGCGGCTGCCACGCGGGTTATGGGCCGGAAGAAACGCGAGGATTTGCGCTTCTTTCACCGGATGTGCCTTTGGGCTTGCAGGGCTGTGCCTATGTGCGTCCGCTGGATATTCGTAAAGCCGCGCTACGGCATTTGGGAAGAACGAGCGGGATGGAGTCTGAGCGATCGACGCCACTCGCCAAGAGCTTACGCATTCTGACATATAACGTTCACGGCTGTGCGGGACTGGATGGAAAAACTTCGCCGGACCGGATTGCGCGAGTGATTGCGCGTCAGGGCGCGGATGTCGTGGCGTTACAAGAAATCGATGTGGGCCGTCAGCGTTCGGGAAAGATTGACCAGGCCGAAAGTATTGCGCGTAAACTGGGAATGACTTTTCATTTCCAGCCATCGCGTTCTTTGGACGAGGGCAAATACGGAAACGCGATTCTAAGCCGTTATCCTTTGAAGCTGATTCGAATGGATGCGCTGCCCCGGCTCAAAGCCGGCCGGCTCTTTGAACAGCGAAGTGCGTTATGGGTGGCAATTGACGTCAACGGCACCCAAGTGAATTTAGTCACCAGTCATTTAAGTTTGTGGCCTGCCGAACGCCTGCTGCAAGCGGAAGCTTTGCTCGGTCCTGATTGGACCGGCAGTGTCGCTTGCCAGGGGCCTGTCGTTTTATGCGGAGATTTTAATGCCAATCCGCGCTCAAAGGTGTGTTACCGCATGGGCTGCAAGCTTCGTGATGCCCAGCTGATCGTTAAATCCCACAAACCCAAGAGTACCTGGTTGGCCAGTCATCCTTTTAGCCGGATCGATCATTTTTTTGTGAGCCCGGACATTGAAGTGCTGAGCATCGAAGTTCCCACGACGGAATTGGACCGCCTTGCTTCCGATCATCTTCCGCTTGTCGTCGATTTGAAAGTGAATTTAAACGTTAATCAGGGGGTTGTTCATGATGTTAGCCTATGAAAGTCTAGGCCAGGGAATGCCCCTGGTATTGATTCACGCGTTTCCTCTTTTTTCCAGCATGTGGAAGCCCCAAATGCAAAACTTGGCGCACAAGGGAAAAGTCATCGCTTTGGATCTTCCCGGATTTGGCCGCTCGGCATGCGAAGCCAAGACAGCCATTCCAAAAATGGCACAGGAAATAGCGCGTTTGCTGGATTCTATGAAGGTCAAAGAGCCCGCCATGGTCGCAGGGCTTTCCATGGGCGGCTATGTGGCCCTTGAATTTTTTCATCAGTTCCCTGAACGGGTGAAGGCGCTTGGGCTGTTTTCAACCCGGGCCGGGGCCGATACGCTCGAGGCGCGCGAGAAAAGATTGAAAACAGCGGAGCAGATTCAGCG
>CAYMUZ010000073.1:0-6190 GCA_964393875.1 uncultured bacterium
AAGGAGTGACTGGCATCCACGGTGTCTGGACGGTAAACTCGACCGGGCGCAATCATTCGTAGCGGCGGCTTTCGCTTCTGCATCACACGAATTTGAACCGTGGAGGTCTGGCTGCGCAGTAAGCGCCCCTGGGCTGTGTAGAAAGTATCAAAGGCATCGCGGGAGGCGTGTTCAAGCGGAATATTCAAGGCCGTGAAGTTATGAAATTCTGTTTCAATTTCAGGCCCCTCGACACTCTCAAATCCCATGCGGGCAAAAATATCGGAAACTTCAGCGATTATCTGCCGGATCGGATGCAAACCGCCGCGCGGTGGAAATAAAACCGGAAGGGTTTTATCCAGCCCGGGTTGTGCGGGGCAAGCAGTGCCTATTCCGATCTTCTTTTCGCTTACGAGAGTTTCTAACTCTCCCTTCAAACGGTTGACTTCTGCGCCAAAAATACGCCGCCTTTCCGGTGCAAGCGACGGAATACGCGACATCAACTCAGCAACACAACCCTTTTTCCCAAGATAGCGGATCCGAAAAGCCTCGAGCGCCTCGGCGTCTTTAAGCTCGCCGAGTGCGCGACGCGCCTCTTCAAGAATCAGATGGGTGTCACTCATAAACAAACGCCTTGAACTGGCTCGCAACTGTCTTTAGCTGGAATAAACAACCAAAGTATCAAGCAGCCAACGCAAGAACCGCAGCAGCAATTGCCTTAAAACCTTCTGGATCGCGAACGGCGATTTCAGCCAGCGACTTGCGATCAAGTTCAATATTCGCTTTGGCTAAAAGCGGCACAAACTTTGAATAGGTTATTCCAAGCTCACGACAGGCCGCATTCAAGCGGACAATCCAAAGCTGGCGAAAGTGCCGTTTGCGCTGCTTCCGGTCGCGTGTGGCAAAAGCCATCGCACGCAGCACCGTTTCATTGGCGGTGCGGAAAAGTTTCCGGCGCCCCTGAAAAAAACCTTTTGCGCGTTTTAGAACCTTTTTCCTGCGGCGGCGCGACGCCGGATTATTAGTACTTCTTGGCATACACTAGTCTCCTTTCAAACATTAATGATCGTAGGGCAGGTTGCGCTTCATGGTAAGCAGACTCACACCTTCCATGATTTTGGCACCCCGCGCCTGCCGTTTCTTCTTGGGTGAACGATCCGTCAGCATATGGCGGCGCAATGTCGCATTTCCGAGAATTTTTCCTCGCTTAGTGACACGCATCCTTTTCTTAACGGCTTTCCGGGTTTTTAATTTGGGCATTGTTTTCTTCCTTCCCGCCAGGCTGAGGCGCAATCTCCACTGCACCCGGCACTTTTTTTGAGACAACCGTCTTCTGAATAAAATAAAGATGCAGCATACGCCCATCGAGTCCGCCATCCTTTTCAAGATCAGCGACCTCCGAAATATCCTGCGTAAACCGCTGTAAAAGTTTTCGTCCTAAATCGATGTGCGTAATCTCACGGCCACGAAAAAACATGGTCACCTTCACACGGTCGCCCTGCTCGATGAAGCGAAAGGCGCCCCGCAGTTTTGTCTGATAATCGTGCTCGCCAATCTTGGGGGAAATTTTAACTTCTTTAACAGCGATGACTTTTTGCTTCTTACGGGCTTCTTTTTCTTTTTTCCCAATCTCATAGAGATACTTACTGAAATCCATGATACGGCAAACCGGCGGTTTCGCTTCTCCGGCCACTTCCACAAGGTCAAGCCCTGCCCGATCAGCCAACTCTAAAGCGTCTTTCGTTGCCATCACTCCAACTTGCTTTCCGTTTTGATCAATCAGCCGCACTTCCAGTACTCGGATCCGATCATTGGCACGAATCATACGCTTTAGGTCTTGCAAAGTACTCAAAAGATCTCCTTTGGTTATGGCGCCTTATTGGCGATTTCAGTTTGAAGACGCGGCAAAAAATCATCAAGTTTAAGTGTTCCGAGGTCACGCCGCCCTCGCTGACGGACCGCCACCTGTCCGCTTTCAATTTCTTTGTCACCCAGAACAAGAATGTATGGAATTTTTTCAAGTTCTGCCTGCCGAATTTTATACCCGATTTTTTCTGTCCGAAGATCCGCATCTGTTCGCAGCCCTGCCGCCTCCAGCTGCTCGACCACCGCCGTAACGGCTTCGTGATGGCGGTCAGCAATGCCCGTCACGCGAACCTGTACCGGTGCCAGCCACAGCGGAAAGGCCCCGCCAAAATGCTCGACCAGCACGCCATAAAAACGCTCCACAGATCCAAACACTGCCCGGTGAACCATCACCGGCCTCAGCCGCTTGTTCTCCGAGTCAATGTACTCTAGATCGAAGCGCTCCGGCATCTGAAAATCAAGCTGGATGGTGCCGCATTGCCACTCACGGCCAATCGAATCGGTTACCTCAAAATCAATTTTGGGGCCGTAGAAAGCGCCCCCGCCTTCTTGCAACTCGTAAGCAATTTGATTGTTCTCAAGAGCCCGCCGTAGCCCCACCGTTGCTTTTTCCCACAAAGCATCACTGCCCATCGACTCTAACGGCTTTGTGGACAGTTTGATCTTAATATCAGTAAATCCAAATGTTTGATACATCCGCATGATTAAGCGGATGCATGCTGAAATCTCGCTCTCAATCTGATCTTCCGTGCAAAAAATATGGGCGTCGTCAATCGTAAACGCGTTCACCCGAAAAAGGCCATGCAGAACTCCGGAACGCTCACGGCGATGCACGAGCCCAAGTTCAGCCAACCGCAGCGGCAGTTCGCGATAGGAACGCTGGGCGGATCCATACACGAGGGTACTCCCAGGACAGTTCATGGGCTTGATCGCGTACGTTTCTTCATCGACCTTTGAAAAGAACATATTTTCTTGGTAGTGTTCGTAGTGTCCACTCTGCTTCCAGAGAAAATCTTTCAAAATAACAGGCGTTTTAATCTCACGGTATCCAGCACGAACGTGCTCTGCACGCCAAAAATTAATGAGCTCTTCGTAAATTTTCATGCCCTTAGGGTGAAAAAAGGGCATGCCGGGGGCTTCTTCATGAAAACTAAAAAGGTCGAGCTCTTTTCCGAGCCGCCGATGATCGCGTTTTTCTGCTTCCTCAAGGCGTTTGAGGTAAGCATCGAGATCCGCCTGAGAAAAAAAAGCGGTTCCGTAAATACGCTGCAACATTTTGTTTTTTTCACTGCCCCGCCAATAAGCCCCGGCGATAGAAAGCAGTTTGACGGCCGGCACTTCCCCCGTGGTCGCGATATGATTTCCGCGGCAAAGGTCAATGAAGGGGCCGTTCTCAACAAAGGTCACTTGCCCCTCCTGCAAACCTTCCAAGATTTCGAGTTTGAAAGGCTGCTGGCACTGATCAAAAAAACTACGGGCGTGCTCTTTCGTCACAGGATAGTGCTTGAATTCCTGCTTCTCGGCAATGATTCGCTTCATCTCCGCTTCCAAACGCACAAGGTCTTCCTCGGTAAACCGCTCGTCCCGATCAAAGTCATAATAAAAACCTTCCTTAATCGCAGGACCGATCGCGAGCTTAACACCGGGGAAAAGACACTGAACAGCCTGGGCAAGAATATGTGCAGTCGAGTGACGCAGCCGTACAAGATCTTCTGCGCTTGCGTTTTCCATATGTTGTTGCTGGACTATGACTTAACCCTCCCCCTGATACAAAGTTGCGTATTATACGGCCTCTCGAGAAGGTCGGCAACAGTTTTTGGGTTCAGGTGAAAGCTATTTTTTTGCTTTCTTCGCATCCGACTGCCGTATAAACCGAGCTTTACGTCTCTTGCGCTTCAACCGAACTTTTTGATCACGTCCCATAGAAACCTCCTTTATTGTTGTAAAAAACAAAGTCAACCCGCATTCAATTCAGAAAAAAAAAGTCATTGCATCGAGCAAGCTTGAAAAACTCACGCACTCAGTCTATCATGTCGTCCTTCTGGGGCGGTTAGCTCAGTTGGTTAGAGCACTACCTTGACATGGTAGGGGTCACAGGTTCAACTCCTGTACCGCCCACCAATTTTATCCCCCTCACCATCAGCAAGTTACGGCGATTCAGCGGTCGATCCCTTTCAATCAAATTTTTCATGGGTGTCCAATAGGTGTCCAAATTTTCGACGGCCGCCTGTTTAAAGCCGGGAGAAAGGTGCGCGTAACGCAATGTCATCTTGACATTCTTATGCAGCAAAAGCTCACGCACCGTATTCAGATCAATGCCGTTCATGACCAAATAAGAGGCAAACGTATGCCGCAGATCATGAAAATGAAAATTGGGAATCTCAAGCAGTTTCACAAGCCTTTCGAACGTACTGCTAAAATCATATCCAAAAAACTGCGCATCGTCCCCTAAGTCACTGTATTTCAACAAAACCTGCCGACACGACTTGCTCATGGGAATATAGGAGGTCTCCCCATTTTTTTGATCGGGAATGGCAATGACATTATTAGAAAAATTGATATGCCCTCGGCGCATCTTTTGAATCTCCCCGCGCCGCATCCCGGTGTGCAAAGCAACCACGATGATATCTCTGAGGCGGGCATCCGCATGCTGAACAAGCTGCATGATTTCCCCGTTGGTTAAAAATCGGACACGCACATTATTTTCTTTGAACCGTTTAACATGTCTCAAAGGATTTCGGCAGTTGATCGCACCCCACTCAATCGCCTTGTTAAATATATTACTCAGAAGCGTCAAAGATCTATTGACGGTGCTGGGACGCACTTTCTTTAATCGTTCGGCTTTAAATTTCTCGATCATCTCGGGTGTAATATCGATAAGTCGCAGGTCGCCCAAATGCTCGTTAATGGTGACCATCATGAACGGCTCAAGGTATTGCGTAGAGGTCTTTTTATTAATTGCGGTATGGCGCTCATAATAGCGTTTGAAAAATTCACGGAGAGTCACGGGTTCAGAATCAGTGATACCAACTTCCCCGCGCATTATTTTCAGCTTCTGCTGGGATTCAAAGAGTTCGGCAAGGGCTTTGTTGGGAAATAGCTTCCTCTGGCGTCTGCTACCTGCCCGCCAATCCGCGTACCAACCTTTGCCCCGACGATTTGGATATGCCATTCTATTATCGCTTTGTCCGTTCTTTAAGCTTCTTCAAGTCTGCCTCAGTCCAATACCGATAGTTATTCATGGGATCGCGCTTGGCCTTAGGGATCTTTCCTGATTTCTCCCAATTATAGTAAGTTTTGCGAGTAATCCCTCATAGATTATCACTTAAGCTATCAATCATAAGCGGGGGACGGCGACCATTTGCCGATAGGGAGCACAATAAAAGATAAAGGAAAGAGAAAAAAAGGACGACGCCCTTCAAAAAAACGTTTTCGCCAAGAAAACCAATGAAAGGTGCCGTCCTATGAAAAAAACATCGATTCCATTGTCCATAAACTTGAGAAGAATCTTTCACCGAAGTTCCTGGATGATCTCTGCCAAAGAACAGGATTTATCCAACGCCAAAGGAAATATGCGGGGCATGTCCTGTTTTGGTCTGTTCTCGGAGGTTTTTGTTTGGGCAATGCTCCCGAAATCGCAGGGATGCTCAGAGCCTTTAATCAAGATACAGGCCTCGAAATCCAATACAATGCCTTCTACAACCGACTGCAGAAGCCTGGCTTTGCAGAATTGATGAGACAAGCCTACCTTCATCTGTCGAATCATTTGTATACGGAAAATCCCTTTCTTCAACAACGGTTACTGGGAAACTTTCGCGACATCTTCATTCAAGACGGCTCTTCTTTTGCCCTCAATGATTTGCTGCAAGACCTCTATCCGGGACGCTTCACTCACAACTGCCCAGCCGCTGTGGAACTTCATGTTTTTTATAGCCTTCGTAGTGCAGCGCCTCAGTCGGTAACCTTGGCTCCCGACAGCGTGAGTGAATATCAGTTTATGCCCACCGCGAAGGATGCGGATTTAGCCAATACCTTGAGTCTCTTTGACCGTGGTTACGGCAGCATTCCTCGCCTTCACCTTCTCGAAGAAGCTAAAGGCTTTTTTATTTGCCGCATGAAAACCAATACAAATCCTCGCATCCTCAGCGCTTCGGCCTCTTTAGAAACTCACAACGGAAAACTTTTTCAAAATGTTTCCTTAAAAAAGAAAAGGGATTATGAGTTTTCGGTTTGTTTTGAAAATCATGAGCACATCTTCAAACACCTGCGCCTCATTGCCCTGTGGAATCCTACGTCGAAAAAACATGTCCTTCTTCTCACTAATACCGATCAAGCCGTTTTGGAC